>DATFUK010000433.1:0-18889 GCA_035260865.1 Candidatus Methylomirabilota bacterium
GGCGCCGACGCCCCGCCGAGCCCCAGGACCACGGCGGCGGCGAGCAGGCGCCGC
This sequence comes from Candidatus Methylomirabilota bacterium, assembly GCA_035260865.1. GTDB lineage: Bacteria > Methylomirabilota > Methylomirabilia > Rokubacteriales > CSP1-6 > CAMLFJ01. Next base: position 55 of record DATFUK010000433.1, read on the forward strand.
GTCAGACCCACGCGGCGAGCGCCTCCCCCCGGGTGCCGTGGATCGTGACGGCCTTGATCAGGCGGGTCATCTCGAAGATCGCCCGCACGTCGTCCTGCAGCGCGCAGAGGCGGAGGTCCCCGCCCGCGGTGCGGGCGTGCTTGAGCGTCGCGACGAGGGCGCCCATGCCCGAGCTGTCGATGTAGCCCACGCTCCCGAGGTCCACCAGCAGCTTGACGGACCCCTCGTTCACGAGTCCGGTCAGCACGCGCTTCATCTGATCCGCGGCCGCCATGTCGAGATCGCCCCGGGGGACGATCACCGTGATCGCGGCTGAACGAGTCACCTCGATGTCCATGGCCTCTCCTGATCGGGCCGGCGCCCCGCCCCCGCCGTCCACGATCGAGCGATCGGCCGGGGCATGCCCCGGCCGGAACTTGACGAGGGTCCAGCGGGTCCCGCGCTCCCGGCGTACGTCGACGGAAACCGAATCGGCGATGCGGTGCACCAGGTGGATGCCCAGCCCGTGATCCGGCAGCGCGTCGAGATCGGGCTCCACGTAACGCGCGGCCTCGAACGCCCGTCCGAAGTCCTCCACCTCGAGCACGAGCCGGTCCTCGAGGCCCTGGATCGAGACGTGAATGGGCTGGCCGCCCCGGCCCTCGTAGGCGTGCTCGATGGAGTTGGCGCACAGCTCGCCGACCGCCAGCACCAGGGCCGCGCGGGTCTTCCGCTCCACGCCCAGCCCGGCCAGCTCCTCGCGCAGCCACTCGCGCAGCCGCGCCAGATGCTGGGCCTCGCTCGACATCGTGAAGCGGCCGGGTACCGCCGGGTCACGCTCTGGCCGGATCACGCTCGGATACCCACATCGCGCGATTCAGTATAGCAGCGGGAGGGCGCCCAACTGGCGTGGGCGCCGGAGGGAACGGCGGAAAGGTTACCGCCGCGAGTAGCCGAGCTGGGCGCCGACCGGAAAGCCGTTGCGGTCGCGCCGGTAGGGGTCCGCGGTCACCGAGTCGCGCCACGCCTGATATTCACGCTCGTCCTGCCACCGCCGGAGCGCCCACACCGCGAGCCCCACCGCGACACCACCCATTGCCACGACGCAAACCAGCGCTCCCCGCTTCATGATCAGCTCGAGTGAGCTGCCTTGCTCCGATACGGGCGTGTCCATGACCGCCATCCTCCTGATCGGCTCTAGTCGGCGCCGATCGAGAGCCACAGTATGATCGAGCTCGCTCCGATGAACGCCACCGTGATCACCGTCGTCAGCAGCATCTCTCTCGCCCTCCGGATCTTCCCGGTGCTACGTCTTTCCTCCGCCCGGGTAAACTAGCAAAACCCAAGCCACGGCACAGGCCGCGCGAAATCAGCGACTTGGGGTGATCCGGCCCCCCCGGCATCCCGAGCTTGTCAGGTCGGGTGCCCAGACTTTGTCAGGCGACGCAGCGCAGCGACGCTAAGTGTGCGCAATATTTGGATGGAAGACTGGCCCTGTTCTTGCCTCTCCCTGTCCGTCATGACTGTCACCGCCGCGGTCCGTCTCAAGGTGCTGGGCGGCGCCCTTCTCGGGGCGCTGGTGGCGATCACCGTTGTCACCCTGGTATCGGCGCGACGGGAAGCTCCGCAACCGGTCGTCGAGTCACGGCGCGCCGAGGCTCCGGCACCCGCGGCGCCGCCGGCTCCGGAAACGCCGGCACCGACCCCGGCCCCGTCGCGCTCGCGGGGCCAATCCGAATGGACCTTCTTCTTCCGCCCGGGTGATACGTTGAGCCGCATGGCGGATGGAAGCCCACTCGGTGTCGTGGCGCGGCTCGAGCGTCAGCACAAGTTCCCCGATGGCTCCACCGGCCCGGCCTACGTGATACGGTCGGCCGACCAGCGCGAGAGCGCGTTCGACGCCGACGAGCTGGAGCGCCGCGCGCGCGTCGAGACCGTCCGGGACGTCCGAATCGCCCCGGCCCGCCCGCCCGAGGCGCCGCCGACCCGCTAACCGAAAGCCCGCCTCGGCGCGAGGCCCATCACCGGGTTGTCAGGGATGGAACACTCCGTAGCCCTGGTCGACTCGATCATCCTGATCGCGGGCATCGTGGTGATCCTTCTCACCAGCCTCCGCGTATCCAGCCGGAAGTCCGGGAGGAAGGCCGCGAAGGGACAGACCGGCGCCGTCGTCGGGATCGTGGTCTGGCTGGGGTGCCTCGGCGTCGCGCTGTATCTGATCTTCGGCTGAGGCCTACTGCGTCACCGCCTGCTTCCACGACACCGCGCCCGCCACGTTCGCGGGCTGCGGGGCGGTGCACGCGGTGCCGCGCGCGCCCACGCTGGCGGTTCCCCCGCGCACCGAGCAGACCCCGAATGGCGTGCCCAGCTCCGCGGTGCCCTGCACCACGGTGAGCGAGCTCTGGCCGTCCTCGGTCACCTTCAGGTCGATCTCCGCGTCGCGCGCCGCCGCGACGGCCGTGGGCGTCTCGATCTCGAGCTGATTCGCGCCGGCGCCCGCCTTGGCCCAGACCCCGCCGCGGCTCACCCGGAGGATGCGCGTGGTCCCGCCGGCCTTGTCCCAGCGCGAGAGGATCTTGAGCGTGGTGCGCTCGTTCAGGGCGACGGGGATGCCGGGCCTGAGCTGGATCAGGGCCTGGCTCGCCGCCTCGGTGCGGAGCACGTCGCCCTCGAAGAGCGGCAGTGACCCGCGCCCCTGCAGGCGATGCTCGATGCCGTCGGTCCGCACCACGACGAGCGTGCCCATCGCGTTCTGGGCCGTGCCCACCGGCACGCCCTGCGCCGCCGCCGGCCTCGCGCCGCCGCTCGAGTACAGCGACCAGGCCACCAGCGCGATCACCAGCGCTCCCGCCCGCCAGGCCCGTACGCTCATGGCGACCTCAGTTCCCGTGGTAGACGACGCGAATCGGCTTGCGACCCACCGGCACGGTGGCCAGGACCGAGCTGCTGCCGGTGTCGATGACCTTCATGTCGTTCGAGATCTCGTGCACCACGAAGAGCCGCGTCCCCTCCCGGTTGTTGGAGATGCCGTTCGGCCGCTGCCCCACATCGATCTGCTCCAGGATGCGCAGGTTGCTCGGATCCGCGCTCACCACCACCACCCGGTTGAGCCCCGCGACGGTGACGTAGGCGTTCGGGCCCTGCAGGCCCTTGAACCCGAAGGCGATCTGCTGCGGCGCCGGACCCACGTTGATCGAGGCGATCTTGTCCTGGGTGACCGGATCGATGACGTAGATGTCGGTACCGCCGGTGTTGGTGCCCCAGATGCGCCCGTCGGGACCCAGCACCAGGAAGTGCGGGTTGGTGCCCACCGGGATTGCCTTGAGCACGCGGTGCGAGGCGGTATCGATCACCTCCACCGTCTTGTCGCCCTGGTTGCTCACGTAGGCGAAGCGGCCGTCACGCGAGAAGGTCAGGCCGGTCGGCCCCTTGCCCACCGCGATGGTGCCGAGGATCCGGAAGGTCCCGGTGTCCACGATCGAGATCGTGTTCTCACCGATATTGGCGACCCAGGCCTGCCGGTTGTCGTTGGTGAGCGTGACCACGTGGGCCCGGTCGCCGGTGGCGATGGAGGCCACCGTCTCGAGCGCGCGAGTGTTGATCGCCGACAGCCGGCCCGAGGCCAGGTTCGTGGCGAAGAGCCAGCGCCCGTCGCGCGAGACGGCGAGGTCGTGGGTCGCGTGGTTGCGCGCGTCCACGGTGGCGACCACCTGGAAGGAATCCCCATCCACGACCGTCACCGTGTTCGAGCTCTCGTTGGCGACGAAGACGCGCGACCGCGGCGCGTCCTCGGTCTCCTTCGCCTGCATGTCCGCGCAGCCGGCGACGAGGCCGAGCGAGAGCACGACGAGGATTCGGCGCATGAGCTCCTCCTGACTTCGGCTGGGAAAGCGCCCCTTACCTTGGTCCAGGAAGCCCGGCGAGTCAAGAGCCGTTCGTTGACAGCCCTCCGGAGAAGGGCTTAGTCTCTAGCCCAGGCCGAGTGGAGAAAAGGCTATTTCCATGACGCGGATAGGACGCAGTAAGGGCAGCGTTGCGGGGGCCGTCGCCGGCCTCCTCGTGCTGCTCACGGGGCTCACTGCGTCAGCCCAGGCCCCGAAGGCCGAGCGGCCCACCTACGCGGTCGGCGACAAGTGGATCCGCAGTGACGGCGCCTACGACCTGATCCGGGTCGAGAACGGCCGCTACGTCTTCGCGGCCGACGGGGGCCGCGAGGTCCACCTCACCCGCGATCTGGGCGTCGCCAAGATCGTCCGCGCCGGCCAGGTGCTCCTCGAGCTCGAGCCCCCGCCCGGCCTCACCTGGCCGCTCGATGTCGGCCAGTCGGGCGTCTCGTGGCTCACGCTCAGGAGCCTCGACCCGCAGTTCGGCCAGAGCCTCGTCCGGCTGACCTGGAAGGTGGACGCCTACCAGGACGTGCGCGTGCCCGCCGGCGTGTTCAAGGCCTTCCGCATCGTGCAGGTGCTGGAGCCGCGCTTCCTGGCGGTTTCGCCCCAGTCGCGGCGGCTCGAGCTCACCTTCTGGTACGCCCCGGCCGTGCAGCAGCTCGTGCGCGCCGACGGCAACGACCTGAGCGGGCTCGCCTTCCAGGCCGTCGCTCTCGACCGCCCGGTGGTGGCGGCGCTCGCGGTGGCCCTCACCGACCCGAAGGACCAGGGCCGCGTGGCGACGGAACGGATCACCCTGACCGGCAAGGTGACGGGCGGCACCGGCCCGCTGCGGATCGCGGTCACCCTCAACGGCGCCGAGATCGCGCGGCAGCAGGAGCCCGGCACCCCGGGCCCCGGTGCGCCCGCCAAGGACGTGCCGCTGAGCGTGCCCGTGAAGCTGGCGCCGGGGCGGAACACCGTGATCGTCACCGCCACGGACGGTGCCGGCGTCAGTCGCCAGGAAGGGCGCGTGCTCTTCTACGACAAGCCCGCGCCCGCGGTGGCCGCGGCACCCCCGACCCCCGCCCGGCCCACACCGCCTCCCGCCAGCGCGACCCCTCCGCCCGCCGTCACGCCAGCGCCGCCGGCCGCCCCGCCCACGACAGCCACGCCGCCGTCGGCCCCGACTCCGCCGGCTCCGGCCGTCGCCGCGCCCCCGACCCCCACACCGCCACAGGCCGCGACGCCACCGGCGCCAGCCCCCGTGCCGCCACCGGCCAGGCCGCCCGTCGTGGCCGCGCCCGCGCCGACGCCTGCTCCCGCCGCCCCGACACCAGCGCCGCCGGCACCTCGTGAGCCGAGCCGTCCGACCGCCGAGCCGCCGCGCGGTCCGACGCCGCCCCCCGCGGCGATGTCACCTCCGCCCGCCGCGCCCGCGCCGGCCACCGTCGTGGCGGTGCCGCCCGAGTCGGCGGTGAGGCCGTCGGCCACCTTCCGGATCACGATCTCGACGCCGACGAACCAGGCGCGCGTGGAGCAGGAGTCGGTCACGTTCGCGGCGGTGGTCTACGGCGGCACCGGCGTGCGCCAGGTCCTCGTCACCGCCAACGGCGTGGAGCTCTTCCGCCAGGACAACCGCACGCAGCAGCCCTCGATGGCGGTGAACCTCCCGGTCAAGCTGGCCGAGGGCCAGAACACCCTCGTGGTCACCGCGGCCGAGACCGACGGCACCATGCACCAGGAGATGCGCACGATCCACCACGAGAAGCTGGTGCCGCTCGCGGTGGACGTGCGCTATCCGGAGGATCGCTCGCGCGTGACCGACGAGGCCAGCGTGGTCGCGGCGGTGGCCCGCTCGAGCAAGGGCATCAGCCGGATCACGGTCACCCTCAACGGGACCGAGGTCCATCAGCAGGAGGAGCGGAGCCCACAGAAGACGATGGCGGTGAGCGCGCCGCTCACACTGCGCGAGGGCGCGAACGCCATCGTGATCACCGCGCGCGAGGCCGACGGCGCGGCCCGGCAGGAGGTGCGCACGGTCATCATGGAGCGCGTGAAGCCCGCCGCCCCGGTCGCGCCCCCCGCCGCGCCCGCCCCCCCGCCGTCCACGCAGTGGGCGGTCATCATCGGGGTAGGCGGCTACGAGAACTCGGCGGTGCCGCGCCTGCGCTACTCGGTGGCCGACGCCGACGCGATCTACCAGACGCTCCTCAGCTCCGGCTTCAAGAAGGAGAACATCCTCCTGCTCACCGACAAGACCGAGCGCAAGCCCACCCTGCGCAACATCAAGTGGGCGCTCGGCACCTTCCTCGCCCGCTCCGCCCACAAGGACGACCTGGTGATGATCTACTTCGCGGGCCACGGCGCCTCCGAGGTGGACCAGCGCGGCATCGAGCGCGACGGCCTCTCGAAGTACCTGGTGCCGGTGGACGCCGACCCCGACGACCTCTATTCGACCGCGCTGCCGATGGACGAGATGCAGAACGTCCTGGCCCGGATCGAGGCGGAGCGGGTCACCGTGTTCCTCGACGCCTGCTACAGCGGCGCGGCGGGCGGCCGCACGTTCGCCTCCAACAAGACGCGCGCGGTCAACGTGGACGAGATCTTCCTCGACCGGCTCACGCGCGCCAAGGGCCGCGCGATCGTCACCGCCTCGCGGCCGTCCGAGCTGTCCATCGAGCTCGCCGAGCTCGGCCACGGCATCTTCACCTACTACCTCGTGCGCGGCCTGCAGGGCTACGCGGACACCAACCGCGACGGGATCGTCTCGCTGCAGGAGCTCTACGAGTACCTGGCCCTGGAGGTGAGCCGCAAGTCGCGCCAGGTGGGCGGCAACCAGCACCCGATGCTGAAGGGCGAGCTCGAAGGGGTGCTGCCGCTCACCCGCACCGGGAAGCAGCGCAATTAGCCGGCGCCCCCGCGCCCGCTTCGCCGCCGGCCTCACCGCGGTCACGCTGGCCCTGGGCGTGGCGCCGGTCGCGGCCCAGCCCGCCGCCGACGGGCAGAGCTGGGAGACCCCGATGGCCGCGGGCGACCGCGCCTACCTGCAGGGGCGCTACGCCGAGGCGGAGCGCTTCTTCGCGGCCGCGCTGGAGCGCGCCGAGCGGATCGGGGCGCAGGACCCGCGCGTCGCGCTGAGCCTGGGCCTGCTCGCGGCCGCCTACCAGGCCGAGGGCCAGTACGCATCGGCCGAGCCCCTGCTCCGCCGCGCCCTCGCCATCGCGGAGGGCGCCCTCGGCGCCGACCACCCGGAAGTGGCGGCCACCCTCACCGCGCTCGGAGCCCTCGGCGCCGTACAGGGCCGCTACGCCGAGGCCGAGCCGCTGCTCCGCCGCGCGCTCACCATCGACGAGCGCGTGCTGGGGCCGGAGCATCCCGAGGTGGCGGGCACGCTCGACGCGCTCGCCGCGCTCGACCGCCTGCAGGGCCGCTACGCGGACGCCGAGCTGCGCAGCCGCCGGGCGCTCGCCATCCGCGAGAAGGCCCTCGGACCGGATCACGCGGACGTGGCCACGAGCCTCACGAGCCTGGCTGCGCTCTATCGCATTCAGAGCCGCTACGTGGAGACCGAACAGCTCGCGCAGCGCGCGCTCGCCATCCGCGAGAAGGCCCTCGGGCCCGAGCACCCCGAGGTGATCGGCCCGCTCGTCACGCTCGGCGAGCTCCAGGCCGAGCAGGGGCGCTTCGCGCAGGCGGAGCCGCTCGGCCGTCGCGCGCTCGCGGTCGCCGAGAAGGCGCTGGGCCCCGGGCACCCCGAGGTGGCCGGCGCGCTCGATCTGCTCGCCGGCCTCTCCCGCACCCGCGGGCGCTACGCGGACGCCGAGACGCTCGGCCGCCGCGCGCTCGCGATCCGCGAGAAGGCCCTGGGCGCCGAGCATCCGGACGTGGCGGCCACGCTGGCCGGGCTGGCCGAGCTGTCGGGGCTGCGGCAGAACGCGGCACAGGCCGAGTCCCTGGCCCGGCGCGCCCTGGCGATCCAGGAGAAAACCCTCGGCGCGGAGCATCCCGACCTTGCCCGGAGCCTCCGCGCGCTCGGGGAAGCCCAGCGGCTGCAGACCAAGTACGCGGAGGCGGAGCCCAGCTACCAGCGCGCGCTCGCCATCGACGAGAAGCGGCTCGGTCGGGAATCGCCGCGCGTCGCGCTCGATCTCGGCAGCCTGGGCACGCTCTACCGCCTCCAGAGCCGGTACGCGCAGGCCGAGCCGCTCTACCGGCGCGCCCAGCAAATCGGCGAGAAGGTGCTGGGGCCCGAGCATCCGCAGGTGGCCGCGACGATCGTGGATCTGGCCTCGCTCTATCGTGCGCAGAGCCGTTTCGCGCAGGCCGAGCCGCTCTACCAGTGGGCGCTCACCCTGCAGCGCAAGGCGCTCGGGCCCGACCATCCCGAGGTCGCGGAGAGCCTGGAGGAGTACGCGGCCCTGCTCAAGCAGATCAACCGCGAGCCGGAGGCCGCCGAGATGGAAGCGCAGGCGCGCGCCATCCGCGCGAAGGCGGCCGCGCCCGCGCGCTAGCCGCTCGCAGCCCGTTCGTGCGATCTCCGTTCGGGCGCCGGCTTCGCCGTCGCACCCCGTTCTGGGGGAGGTTCGGAGTGGGCCGTCGGGGCCCCCTCCGATGAGCTAGCGGATCTTGGCTCCCGCGCCCTCCGAGAGCTCGCGGGCGCGCGCGTAGGCGGCCTTGGCCGCGGTATCCCACTCGGTCTCCATCCGCGACTTCACCTCGGGCCGGTCCTTGAAGGCGGCGTTGACCTCCCGGTCGGAGGCGCGCCGGGCGTCGAGCGGCACCGTGCTCGCGAGCGTGCGGGCCTCCGCGAGCTGGGCCTGGGCGGCCTCCACGCTGCGGCCGCCCGCCCGCGCCTTCGCCACCTGCGCGTCGGCCACGTGGATGGCGCCCCACGCGGCCTTGAGCTCGGCGTGGCGGAAGGTCACCACCTGGTCGAAGAGCGCGTTGACCACGTTGCGGCGGCCCGAGGAGAGCTTGTCGTCGAAGTCCACCCCGCCGAGCTTCATGGTGAACGGGTTGGGATAGCCCCGGGGGGCGCGCGCGTAGAGCGCGGGCACCACCGGCAGCCGGCCGATCTCGGGCGCGAAGAGCCGGAGCTGCCCCTCGTCGCCGAGCAGGTACTCGACGAAGGCGCGGGCATTGGCCGGGTTCGGCCCGTTCTTGACCACCGCCACCGAGGCCGGCACCACCGAGGTGAGCGACGGATACGCGAAGTCGATCGGCTGGCCCGACGCGATGGCGGAGAGCCCGAAGAAGTCGATCACCACCCCGATGCCGTACTGCCCCGAGACCACCGCCTCCGGCACCCCGAAGCTGCGCTCGGTGATCGAGCCCATGTTGCCGCCGCTCTGGAGCAGGAGCGCCCAGCCCTTCTCCCAGCCGTAGGCCTGCAGGATCACCTCGACGGTGAGATGTGTTGTGCCGCTCCGCGAGGGCGCCGAGATCACGAGGTGGCCCCAGTACCGCGCGTCGGCCAGGTCCGTCCACTCCCGTGGCGCGGGCAGCTTGTGCAGGGCCAGGTAGCGCGTGTTCCACATGAGACCGTAGCCCGAGACCGCGAAGCCCCAGTAGTAGCCGTCGGGATCGTGGAGCGGGAAGCTGCCGATCTTCGCGGGGATCCGCGCGAGCGTCTCCTTCGGCAGCGCGACCTTCTCGAGCAGCCCGTCGGCCTTGAGGGCCTGGAAGGCGTCCACCGCGGAGACCCAGAAGACGTCGGCCTCCGGCCGGCTCCGGGTCTCGCGCAGATAGGTCACGCCCTGGTTGGTCTGCTGCTGCTTCACGATCATCTTCACCCCGGGCGTCTTCTGCTCGAAGGCCTGCTTGTAGGCCTCGAAGAGCTCCTTGGGGAACGAGGTGAGTACGACGACTTCCCGGGTCGCGGGCTGGGCGGACGCGGAGACGGCGCCCGCGAGGAGCGCGAGGGTGGCGACGACGATGCGGATCATGCGGACGGGTCCTCCCCGGGGGTCGGGCGGGATCAGGAGAGTTTGAGCACGAAGACGGTCATGTCGTCCTGCAGGCGCGCGCCCGCGCGCTCCAGCACGTCCGCGATCAGTCGGTCGGCCAGCGCCTGCGCGCTCAGCGCGCGCTCGCGCTCGAAGATGGGCAGCAGGGCCGCGATGCCGGGCCGGTGCCCGTCCTCGCTCTGCGCCTCCACGAGGCCGTCGGTCAGCAGCACGAGCGTGTCGCCGGGCCCCGCGAGCGTCACCTCGATCTGCCCGAACGCGGCGTCGGCGAACACCCCGAGCACCGTGCCGCCCGCCTCGCCGAGCGAGGCCACCGCGGCGCCGCGGTCCGCCCGCACGATCACCGGGTCCGGATGGCCGCCGCCCGCCAGCACCACGCGTCCCGGCTCCCCGGCCGGATCGAGCGCGGCCAGCACCAGCGTCACGAACATCGAAGGCGGCATGTCCCGGCAGAGCGAGGCGTTCAGCCGGGTCAGCACCTCGGCGGGCTCGGGCACGTCGCGGGCGATCTCGCGCAGGAGCGTCCGCACCATGACCATGAGGAGCGCGGCGGGAATCCCCTTGCCGGACACGTCGCCGACCACCACCCCCAGCCGCTCGCCCATCGGGAAGATGTCGTAGAAGTCGCCCCCCACGATCGTCGACGAGCGCAGCACCGCCCCCGCGTCGAGCCCGGCGACCCGCGCGGGCACCGGCGGTAGCAGGCGCCGCTGGATGTCGCGCGCCGCCTCCAGGTCGCGGCCGAACTGGGCCAGGTGCTCGGCGGTGAACCAGTCGCCGAGCACGCTCAGGAGCGGGCGCACCACCCGCGACTGGGCGGTGCGCTTGAGCAGGGCCTGCACCCGGGCGAGGATCTCGGCAGGCTCGAAGGGCTTGGCCACGTAGTCGTCGGCGCCCCGCTCGAAGCCCTTCATCTTGTCGGCGAGCGCGCCCTTGGCGGTGAGCATGATGACCGGGGTGTGCGCGGTGGGCGCGTGCTCCCGGATGCGGCGCAGCGCCTCGAGGCCGTCCGCGCGCGGCATCATCACGTCGAGCAGGATCAGGTCGGGCGCGTGCAGGTGGACGATCTCGATCGCCTCGAGCCCGTCCGCCGCGCTGATGACCTCGTAGCCCGCGCGGCGCAGGGTCACGCTCAGGATCGTGTTGATGTCGGCTTCGTCGTCCACCACCAGGATGCGGGCCGAGGTCACGGGGCCACGCCGTCGCGGGGCCGCAGCCGCGACCGGATCGCCTTGAGCAGATCGGCCGAGCTGAACGGCTTGGTCAGGCACACGGTGGCCCCGAGGGCACGCGGGTCCCCGGGCTCGACCTCGATCGCGCTCAGCACCACCACCGGGGTGTCGCGCGTCTCGGGCTGCTCGCGCAGGAGGCGGATCGCCTCGAAGCCGTCCAGGTCCGGGAGCATGAGGTCCATCGTGATCACGTCGGGATGCCGCTGCCGCGCCATCTCCACGCCCTCGAGCACGCGGCCCGCCTCGAGAACGCGGAGCCCGGCGAGCTCCAGGACGTCGCGCAGCAGCGCGCGCACGTCGGGGTCGTCGTCCACCACGAGCACGAGCGGCGCCTCTTCCCGGCGCTCCTCCGGCCCCTCCCGGCTCGGGACGGCTCCCGCGGTGCCGGGGATCGGCAGGCGCACCGTGAAGGTGGCGCCCTCGCCCGGCCGGCTGTCCACCCCGATGCGCCCGCCGTGCTCCTCCACGATGCCGCGGCAGATCGCGAGGCCGAGCCCGGTGCCGCCCACCGCGCGGACCGTGCGGCCGTCCAGCTGCTGGAACTTCCGGAAGAGGCGGCCCACGTCCTCCGGGGCGATGCCCTGCCCCTGGTCGGTCACCCAGACCTCCAGGTCGCCGCCGGATCGGCGGGCCCCCACCGTGACGAGGCCGCGCTCGGGCGAGAACTTGATCGCGTTGGAGAGGAGGTTGGTCACCACCTGCACCATGCGGTCGAAGTCCACCCGCACCGTCGGCAGCTCGGTGGGCACGCGGGACTCGATCGCGATGCCGCGCGACTCCGCGAAGCCCCGGATCCCGTCCACCGCCATCTCGACGAAGTCGAGCGGGCGGTGCAGCTCCAGGTCGAGGTGGATGTGGCCCGCCTCCATCTTGGAGATGTCGAGGATGTTGTTGATGAGCCGGATGAGCCGGTCGGTGTTCTTGAGCGAGATGTCCACGAGGTGGCGCTGGGTCTCGTCGAGCACCAGGCCGTCGTCGGAGAGCAGCAGGTGGAGCGACCCCTTGATGGAGGTGAGCGGCGTCCGCAGCTCGTGCGAGACCGTCGAGACGAACTCGGTCTTCATGCGGTCGATCTCGCGCTCCCGCGTCACGTCCCGCAGGGTGATGGTGGTGCCGACCACCGCGCCGAGCAGGTCGCGGGTCGGGGTGGTCAGCCAGCGGAGGGTGCGGCGCTCCGGGAGGCGCACCTCGAGGTCGCCGTCCGCCGGCTCGCCCGCCTGCTCCACCGCGGTCACGAGAGCGCGCCCACCCGTCTCCCCCCACTCCACCGACGCGGCCAGCGTCTCGATCAGCCGCGCGAGCGGGCGGCCGGTCACCTCGTGCGGGTCGACCCCGAGCAGGGCGCCCCCCTGGCGATTCAGCGCCACCACGCGGCGCTCGAGGTCGAGCACCAGGAAGCCGTCGGAGGTCGAGGCGAAGACCTGCTCGAGACGGGTCTTCTGGTTCTCCGCCTCCTCGAACAGGGCCGCGTTGTCGAGCGCCATCGCGAGCTGGTCGGCGTAGGCCGCGACCAGCCGCGTCTCGGCCTCGGTGAGCGCGCGGGGCGTCGGGAAGAGCAGGAGCAGGCCGCCGAGCACCCGGCTGCGCCCGCGCACCGGGAAGGCGGCCAGCGCCTCCTCCGGCCCGAGGAGCCCCGCGGTGACCAGGTCGCTCCGGGCCGCCGAGTCCGCGATCAGCAGCGGGGCCTCCCGGCGGCGCAGCGGCTCGGCGAGCGCGCGCACCGACTCGTGGCTCCAGTCGGCCCACGAGATGACGTCGCCCGGGCTCGCCCCGCGCTCCCCGAACAGCACGATGCCCGCGCGCCGGGCTCCGAAGGTCTGGGCCAGGGTGCCCGCCGCGTCCGGCAGCAGGCGCTTGACGTCGAGGGTGCGGTGCAGCGAGCGCGCGGCCGCGTTGAGCAGCGCGGCGCCCGCGAGGTTCTGCTGGGTCACCGAGTAGAGCCGCGCGTTCTCGATCGCCACCGCCCCCTGCGCGGCGAGGCTCGAGAGCAGGCTGATCTCGCGCTCGGTGAAGGCGTGGGGCTGGAAATAGGAGCCGCCCAGGACCCCGAAGACCTCGTCGCGGATCAGGATCGGGGCGGCCGCGAAGGCGCGCGGGGCGTCGGGCCGCGCCATCGCCGCCGCGTTGGGCCCCGAGTACACGAGGCTCGGATCGGCGAGCCGGTCGTCGGACCACATCGGCCGACGCTCCGCGTAGGCGCGCCCGGTCACGCCCTCGCCCGGCCGGAGCAGGAGCGGGCGCGCGAAGTCCATCGGGTGGTGGCGGCTCCGCTCGAGCACGAGGCCGCCGCGCACGGCGTCCCACCGGTAGAAGCCGGCCGCCCCGCAGCCGAGCGCCTCGATGACCCCGTCCGAGATGAGGTCGATCACCTCGGCGAGCTTGAGGGTGGCCGAGAGCTTGCGGGTGACTTCCAGGAGAACAACCGCGTCCTTCTCGCGCTGCCGCGTCTCGCCGTAGAGCCGGGCGTTGTTGACCGAGGTGGCGAGCTGCTGGCAGAAGAGCTCGAGGTGGGCGACCCCCCGCCGCGTGATGGGCCGGCGGCTCCCTTTGTTGTCCGCGGTGACGACCCCGATCGGCCGCCCCTGCACGAGCAGTGGCACCACCGCGAAGCGCCGGGTGCGCAGCACCGGATGGGCGTGGAGCTCCCGGGGCAGCGGCGGCACCTGCGCGAGCTGCTCGTCGCTGCTCACCATGAGGGTGATGCCCGATTCCCACACCGCCTGGAAGCCGCCGCTGCCCCGGAGGGTGACGAGCCGCGGGACGCCGGGGCCCACGTCGCTCCCCGCCACCAGGCGCACGGTCACCCCGTCGTCCTCGGCGAGCCAGACGTTGAGGCGGTCGAAGCTGAGCGCGCGGTTCGCGGCGGTCGCGAAGATCTCCACGCGCTCCTGCAGGTCCATGGAGCGGTCCATGGCCTGGGTGAGCGCGAAGAGATCCTCGGTGAGCTGGCGCCGGTCCTGGATGTCCTGGAAGAGGCGCGCCTTGGCGATGGCGGCGGCCGACTGGCTGACGAAGATCTCGAGCAGCTCCTGGTCGTCGGCCCCGAAATGGAGCGGCCCGCGCCCGCTCAGCACCAGCACGCCCAGAAGCAGGTCCTGGAAGATGATCGGGACCCCGAGGAAGCTCCGGAGATCGCTCCGCCGCCACCACTCGGGCTCGGTGGCCCGCGGGTCGGCGGCGATGTCCGCCACCTCGAGCTGGCGCCGCTCCGCGGCCACCCAGCCCACGTCGCCCTCGCCGATGTCCACCGGCCGCCGGGGAAACTCGCTCATCCCGCCCGCCACCGCACGCACCTCGAGGCGCTTGGCGACCGCGTCCACCACCCACACCGCCACCGCGGGCACCCGCATGAGCTCCACCGCCGCGCTCGCGATGCCGGCCAGCACCTCGTCGGGCTCGAGCGACGAGGAGACGAGCTGGTTGAGGCGGGCCAGCGTGTGCAGGCGCGTGGCCCGCAGGTTGAGCGCCTCGTGCAGGCGCGCGTTGCGGAGCAGCACGCCCGCCTGCTCGCCGATGGCCCCCAGCGTGTCCAGATCCGCCTCCTGGAAGCGGCGGCGCTCCGTCCACCACACGAGGTAGAAGGCGCCCGCCACCTGGCCGTCGATGAAGAGTGGGATCACCACGCCCGACTGGTGCGGGAACCGGCGGAAGAGGGGGATCGCGAAGCGCGGGTCGTTCGGGAGATCGTCGCTCCAGATCACGCGCCCGCTCTGGAAGACCGCGTCGAAGCCCCGCTGCTCGTCGGCGGTGAGGCGCGCGGTGGCGAGCACCTCGAGCGCGTCCTTCGGCACGTGGTAGGCCGCGACCGGCCGGAGCTCGGCGGCCTCCGCCTGCCGGACGTAGGACGAGACGGTCTCGGCCCCGGTGAGCCGGGCCAGCTCGCGGCAGATGAGCCGCAGGGCCTCGCCGAAATCGGTGGTGGCGCTCGCCACGCGCGCCACCGCCAGCAATGCCGCCGTCTCGCGCAGCCGTGACTCGAGCCCGCCCGCGCTCTCCGCACTCATGCTCGCTTCCAGTATACGCGGACTAGGCCCGCGGCTTGGTACCCGCCGCGCCGTAGTAATTGAAGGTGAACGCGAAGTGCCCCGCCGCGTCGGCCCGCTCGACCTCCGCCAGCCACGCGGCCGCGCGGCGCGCCCCCACCAGCCCGAACTCGACCGCCGCGGTGGCCCGCCGCTCGAGCAGGCTGTGGGTGAACGGGTCGAGCCGCCGTGCCTGGTAGACGTCGGCGAGCAGCCGGACGCGCTCGAGGCCCAGCTCCACCAGGCGCCGCACCAGGGTCCGGCCGGAGAACGGCTCGGCGTAGAGCCGTGCGGTGACGCCCTCGAAGATGCGGCGGGTCAGCTCGCGATCCGGGTGATCGAGCACCTGGGTGCCGAAGTCCTGGTCCTGGAGCGCCACCACGCCCCCCGGCCGCGTCACCCGCGCCAGCTCGCGCAGCATCGCGCCCGGCCGCGCCACGTGCAGCAGCACGGTCACCGCGAGGGCGCAGTCGAAGCGGCCGGTGCGCAGCGGCAGCGCGGCCGCGTCGCCCAGACGAAAGTCCAGGCGGCGGTCGAGCCGGTCCTCGCGGGCCCGGCGCCGCGCCGCGGCCAGCAGGACGCGGCTCCGGTCCACGCCGGTCACGTGCCCGCGCGGGCCTACCATCTCGGCCAGGTCGCGCGCGACCACCCCGCTCCCCGAGCCGACCTCGACCACGCGCCAGCCGGGCGCGATGCGACAGAAGCGCAGGAAGCGCCGGCGCAGGCGCGCCTGGCTCCGGGTGCGTCCCCGCGTTTCCATCATCCTCGCGTAGCGCTCCGGCCGGGGCTGGCGATCGACCGCCCGCCAGGGATCGGGATGGAGAGGCACGGTCAGTCGAAGCGGCCCGGGAACAGCTCGCCGAAGAGCCGCAACAGTCCGCCCTCCGCGGCGGTCGGCGCGACGCGATCGGCGGCGCGGCGCACCCCCGCGGGGGCGTGCGGCATGGCCACGCCGAGGCCGGCCTCGCGCAGCATCTCCACGTCGTTCTCCTGATCGCCCACCGCGACGACCCGATCGAGCGGCACGTCCAGGTGGGCGCTCAGCCGGACCAGGGCCGCGCCCTTCGAGGCGCCTACCGGAATGATCTCGAGATAATCGCCACGGGTGCGGACGAGCCGGCCGTGCTCGGACACGATCGGAGTCAGCTCGCCGCGCACGATGTCGAGATCCTTGGGGTGGCCGATCAGCAGGCTCTTGATGAAGCCGCCCAGGGCCAGGAACTCGCCCGGATCGTCCACCACGTCCACCCGGAGCCCTTCCTCGTCGCAGTAGCGGCGCACCGCGAGGGTGTGCGCGATGCAGTACAGCCGGTCGTCGCGGTAGAAGACCGGATGCACCGGGGCTTGCGAGAACACCGTCCAGGCCCGGCGGAGCGCGCCCCGGGGGAGCGTGAGCGAGACCAGATCGGGGCCGCCGTCGGCGCCGCGCACCACCGCGCCGTTGTAGTAGATGACCGGAGCGGTGACGCCGAGCTGGTCGCGGTAGGGGTCGGCCGCCGCGGGCATCCGCCCGGTGGCCAGCGAGATGGCGAGCCCGCGCTCGGACGCCCGGTGGAAGGCCGCCACCAGCGCGGGGTCGAGCGCCATGGAGTCGTCGAGCAGGGTCCCGTCGAGATCGCAGACGAGGAGATCGTACGACGCGGGCGTCACGCCCGCCGCTCTCCTCGCTGGAACCGCGCCGCGCACTCGCGGCTGCAGAAGAAGAGGGGCACCCCGCCCACCTCGGACCGGATGGCCCGGGACATCACCACGTAGGTCTGGCAGACCGGATCCTTGACCAGCTCGTCGTGGGTGCGATTGACCGGCGACGGCAGCCGGGCCCGCCACGCGGCGGGCAGCCGGGTGACCACCAGGACGACCACCGCGATCAGGGCCAGGAGCATCAGCGCGCGCATCGCGCCTCTCAACGAGGGTCGGGTCGGATGGAGAGCGAGCGGAGGAAGTCGCGATCCTGCTCGGTCAGGTCGAACCCCTCGGCGGCCTCGGCGGCGCGGGCGCCCGAGAAGAAGATGCCGGTCTCCGCCCCACGGCGGAGGATCTCCTGCACCGCCTCGCGCGAGGCCTCGGTGGCCTTGAGCGAGACCTCGATGGCGCGGAGGAGCTTCTCCATCAGCCGATCCGCGGGGCGCTCTTGCGTCATGACGCTTACGATAGCACACTGGCGCGACGGAGCTTTCCGTGGCCCCCGACGACACCACCCGCGACTGGCGCTTCCTCCGCTCGACCACGCGCGAGCACCTCGGCAAGCTCACCCTGCGCGAGGACGTCTGGCGCCTGCCCACCGGCGTGGAGAAGACCTACCCGATCCTGCACGTCGGGCCCACGGTCGGCGTGGTGCCGTTCGTCGACGCCGACCACGTGCTGCTGATCCGGCAGTTCCGCCATCTCCTCCGCGGTGATTCCTGGGAGCTGCCCGGGGGCGGCGGCCTCCCCGGGGAGACGCCGGAAGCGTCCGCGCAGCGCGAGCTGCGGGAGGAGGGCGGCTACCGGGCCGGGCGGCTGACCTTCCTCGCCCGCTTCTTCCCGTCCGCCGCCTACCTCGATGAGACCGCCTACTGCTTCGTCGGCGAGGAGCTCGTGGCCGACCCCCTCGCCTCCGACGACGACGAGTTCTTCGAGCGGCGCGTGGTCCCGTTCCGTGACGCGGTGGCGATGGCCCTCGACGATCGCATCACCGAGTCCGTCTCCAAGCTCGCCCTCCTCGCCACCGCCCTCCGCCGCGGCCTCGCCCTCTAGCGGCGGGCGGGGTCGGCGAGGTCGCGGGCCTGCTCGTAGGCCTCGTCGGCCTCGCGCGTGAGGCCGGTGCGCGCGTAGAGGTCGCCCAGCAGCGCGTGCAGGCTCGGCTGGTCCGCGTCCGCGGTGAGCGCGGTGACCACCACGCGGCGCGCGTCGTGAAGGAACCCGCGGCTCGCCAGCACGCCCGCCTGCATCACCGCCCGGGAGCTCGCCGGCACGTCGGGCCCGAGCGCCTGGTCGACCTCTCGCAGATCCCTCCGCAGATCATCGGCGCGCGGCCGATCCGCGACCTCGAAGCGGATCTCGTCCACCTGGCTCGCTCCGGAGAAGAGCTGGAGCGTGTAGACGGTGCCGGGGACCAGCGCGGGCCCGTCGGCCGGATAGGGGAGCCGGCTGCCCGCCAGCCCCGAGCGCTCCATCACGACACCGGATCCGCCGAACATCCGCAGCGAGTAGCGCCCGAACTGGTACCCCTGCCACTCGAACGCGAGCGTGTCGGGCATCACCGGTCCCATGCGCGGACTCAGGATCACCGGCGGCCGGCTCACGCTCCGCGTGGACAGCACCGGCCGCGGCGTCTCGCGCGGGTTGCTGCCGAGGAAGCCCAGGCCGCTCTCGAGCAGGAGGAAGGCCTTCTGCATCCGACTGTCCGCGGGCGGCGCGGTCACCACGAAGGGCGACCGGGTCGCATCCACCTGCACGCTGCCCCGCCGGCCCGCCAGCACCACCACCGCGGCCGCGTCGTCGGTCGCGCGCAGGCTGTCGCCGACCTTGAGCGCCAGCAGCGGCCCCGCGGGCCGCCAGTCCGTGGTCCCCGGCCCGCTCACCTCGATCCGCCCGCGGCCCGGCTTGATCTCGGTAATCATCGCACCCACGTCCCGCGTCTGGGCGCCCACCGGGGCCGCCGCACCGAGGAACCCGACCACCAGCCAGCCCGCGATCATCCGCATGCCCGCCTCCATCTAATATGTCGCCCGGCCGCCCGAGAGATCGTAGACCGCGCCGGTGCTGAAGGAGCACTCGTCCGAGGC
>DATFUK010000434.1:0-8969 GCA_035260865.1 Candidatus Methylomirabilota bacterium
CGCGCGCGCTCGACGTCGCCGTCCACGCCCTGGAGCTCGATCGCCACCGCGGTCGGACTCCAGGGCGTCCAGCGTCGGCGGGTGGCGGGCGGGAACAGGAGCACGCTCGGCGTCCCCACCGCGGCGGCCAGGTGGCTCACCCCCGAGTCGCCGCCCAGGTAGGCGCGGGCGCCGCCCAGCACCGCGGCGAGCCGCGGCAGGTCGGGCTCGAGCAGCACCACCGCGTCGTCCTCGAGCAGGGCCAGGAGGCGCTGCGCGGGCTCCGCATCCGCGGGACCCTGATGTACCACGATCTCGAGCGCGCGGTCCCGGCGGAGCGCGCGGATCACCTCGGCGAAGCGCTCGACCGGCCACCGCTTCCAGTCGCCGCCGCTCCCGGGATGGATCACGAGGCGGCGGAGATTGGGGTCGGCGGGGGCCAGGCCGGCCGGGAGTGGGGGCGGCCGCAGCGGCTCCCGCCGCTCCGGGAGGGAGAGGCCCCACTCGGCCAGGGTCGCGAGCAGGTGGCGCCAGACCGGCGTGTCGTCGGCGGGCACCGGCGGGGCCACGATCGCGTGCGGGGCGAGCGCGCGGAGCCGGCGCCGGTACGTCTCGTCGCGCGAGCCGAACCACGAGACGACGTGGCTCACGCCGCTCATCGCGTCGGCCAGCGCGGCCGGGGTCGGCGCGTCCACGAAGAGGGCCTCGAGGCCGAAGCCGTCGAACGTGCGCGCGTGCTCCGCCGCGCCCAGCTCGACGAGGAGGCGCGCGAGCCGCGGCTGGCCCACGACGGTGATCGGCGCCGCGGGCGCCACCGCCCGCAGGCCGCGCAGCGCGGGCACCGTCTGGAGCACGTCGCCCAGCGCGCCCGGGTGGATGATCAGGAAGCCGGTTTCCACTTGACCTCTCGGGTGGTGGCTCGTAGCATCCAGCCACCATGAAATTCTCCATCTTCACCGGCATGACCGGCACGACCTGGGACGAGATCCTCACGCTGTGGCGCCACGCGGACCAGACCGGCTGGGATGCGGCCTGCGTGACCGATCACTTCATGCCCAACACCGCGGACCGGATCGGCGACACCCTCGAGTGCTGGACCGCGCTCGCCGCGCTGGCCGGCCTGACCTCGCGCCTGCGCGTGGGCACGATCGTGAGCGGTAACACGTATCGCCATCCCGCGCTGCTCGCCAAGATGGCGGCCAACGTGGACATCATCTCGCGCGGCCGCCTCATCTGCGGCGTCGGGGCGGGCTGGCAGGAGAACGAGCACCGCGCCTACGGGATGGACTTCTATACCACCCGCGAGCGGCTCGCGCGCCTCGACGAGGCCTGCCACGTGATGAAGGCGCTGTGGACGCAGACCGACGCCGACTACAAGGGCAAGTACTACCAGCTCGAGGCCGCCCCCCTGATGCCCAAGCCGGTGCAGAAGCCGTATCCCGAGCTGATGATCGGCGGCGGAGGCGAGAAGGTCACCCTGCGCATCGCGGCCCGGCACGCCGATCACTGGAACGTGTGGGGCGGCCCGGCCACCCTGAGCCACAAGGGCGCGATCCTCGATCAGCACTGCGCGACCGAGAAGCGCGACCCGAAGTCCATCCTGCGCTCGGCGGTGATGGTGCTGGGCTTCGCGGACGACCGCGCGGGGATCGAGAAGATCGAGCAGGCCTACATGAAGCGCATGGGGGCCGACGCGGAGAAGGCGCGCGACACCGTGCTGGCGGGCAGCGTGAGCCAGATCAAGGACAAGCTCGCGAAGCTGCGGGAGGCCGGGGTGGGAATGCTCTTCGTCCCGACCTTCCTCCTGCCCGCCGATCGGCACGCCACCCTCGATCGCTTCATGGGCGAGGTCGCGCCCGCCTTCCGCGCCTAGCCCGGCGCGTCCGCGCCGCCCGCCCCCGCGGCGCGGTAGTGCGCGCTGATCTGGCCGAGCGTGGCGATCCACACCCGCGGGGTGTGGCGCACGTGGTCCATCAGCTCGCGGAGGCAGGCCAGGCGCGAGGGCCGGCCGATGATCTGCGGGTGGAAGGTGAAGTTGGTCACCCCGCGCGTCTCCGTGATGCCCTCGAACTCGGTGAGCCACCCCTGCAGCACCGGCCCCGGCGGCTGGATCGACCGCTGCCCGGTGAACATGAAGAACGGCGCGTCGTCGAGCACCCACGAGACCGGGATCTCCACGAGGGCTCGGCCGCCTTCGGCCGGATGCAGGTACGGCACGAGGCGATCCATCATGTTCGACGAGTAGTCGAAGCCGTGCCGCGCGAGCAGCCCGAGCGTCGCGGCGGAGAGCTGCCACGCGGGCGCGCGATAGCCCACCGGCCGCTTGCCCCCGAGCCGCGTGAGCACCTCGACGCTCTTGAGCAGGATGGCCTCCTCGCGGTCGGGGGGCAGCTCGCTCACCCGCTCGTGCTCGTCGCCGTGGCAGCCGATCTCGTGGCCGCCCTCCGCGATCGCCCGTACCGCGTCCGGGTAGTGCTCGGCGGTCCACGCGGGGATGAAGAACGAGGCGCGGATCTCGCGGGCGCGCAGGAGCGCCAGGATGCGCGGCAGCGCGTCCACCGGGCCGAAGCGCCCCTGCGACAGGGTCACCGGCTCGTGCACGCCGCGCGCCATCCACAGCGTCTCCGCGTCGAGATCGAAGGTGAAGGCGCACGCCGCGCGGGCGTCGCGGGGCCAGCGGGGCGCGGCGGGCGGATCGAGGGCCATCGCGCCGCTCAGTGTAGCCGATGGGGCCGGCCCCGGCCAGCGGCCCCGCCGGGTCGAAAAATGCCCGTACGGTATAGTGGAAGCCTATGGGCGACTCGACGGAAACCATCCGCCGCCTCGAGGAAAACGTCGGGCGCGCGCTGTTCGGCAAGCCGGAGGTGGTGCGGCTCGCCATCATCGGCCTGGTCGCCCGCGGGCACCTGCTGATCGAGGACGTGCCCGGCGTGGGCAAGACCACGCTGGCCTCGGGGCTGGCCCGGTCCATCGGCGCCTCCTTCCAGCGCATCCAGTTCACCTCCGACATGCTGCCCTCCGACGTGCTCGGGGTCTCGGTGTGGGAACCGAAGAGAGCCGAGTTCGTCTTCAAGCCGGGCCCGCTCTTCACCAACATCGTGCTCGCCGACGAGATCAACCGCACCACCCCGAAGACCCAGTCCGCGCTGCTGGAGGCGATGAACGAGGCCCAGGTCTCGCTCGATCACTCGACCTATCCGCTGCCGCGGCCCTTCATGGTGCTGGCCACCCAGAACCCGCGCGAGTACGAGGGCACGTTCCCGCTCCCCGAATCGCAGCTGGACCGCTTCCTCCTGCGCATCCGGATCGGCTACCCGGGCGTCGCCGACGAGAAGGCGGTCCTCCGCGGCGACACCGCGCCCGCCGACCTGATGCCGGTGGTCGAGGCGGACGACGTCCTGGCCCTGCAGGAGGCCGCGGACCGGGTGCGGGCGGAGGAATCCGTCCTCGACTACCTGCTGGCCCTCGTCACCGCGACCCGCCGCTCGCCGCTGCTCGCGCTGGGCGTGAGCCCGCGCGGCTCGCTGGGCCTGCTGCGGGCCGCCCGCGCCCGCGCGCTCGCGGACGGGCGCGACTACCTGCTGCCCGACGACGTCAAGCAGCTGGCGGTGCCGGCGCTCGCCCACCGCGTGATCGTCAAGGGCTCGGTCGCGGGCTCCGCGGCGGGCGGCATGGACGGCGAGGCCGCCGTCACCGCCATCCTGCAGGACGTTCCCGTTCCGAGGTAGGCGGTGACGCTGGTCCGGGCCGCGCTCTGGCGGCTGTTCCACCCGCGCCGGACCATCAAGCCGACCCGCGACGGCTGGTGGTGCCTGCTCGTCGCGGTGGCGCTGGGCGTGGCCGCCATCAACACCGGCAACAACATGCTCTACCTGCTGGTCTCGGCCCTGCTGGCCCTCATCGTGGTCTCCGGCATCCTCTCCGAGCAGAGCATGCGGGGCCTCGACCTGACCGGGGTCGCGCCGGACGAGCTCTACGCGGGCCAGCCCGCGCTGCTCGGGGCCACCATCGCCAACCGCAAGCGCTGGTTCACCTCGTACTCGGTCACGGTGGAGCTGCTCGCCCCGGAGGCGCGCGCCCTCGCGTCCGCGTCGCGCTTCATCTACCTGCGCCGGATCGAGGCCGGGCTCGAGCGTCTCGCCACCTGGGAGGAGACGCTGCCGCGGCGGGGCCGCCACCGGCTCACCGGGGTGCGCATCACCACGCGCTTCCCCTTCGGGCTCTTCGTGAAGGCGGGGCGGCCCGCGCTCACCGACGAGGTGATCGTGTTCCCGGCGGTGCGGCCGATGTCCGCCGAGTCGCTGCGCCGGCTCGGCGACAGCGGCGACGCGGCCGCGCGCCGCCGGGGCCGCGGCAACGATCTTTACAATCTGCGCGGCTACCGGCCGGGCGACGACCCGCGCTTCATCCACTGGCGCAGCAGCGCCAAGGCGGAGGGGCTGAGGGGGGAGGGGCTGGTGGTGCGCGAGCTCGAGGCGGACACGAGCCAGAACACGCGGCTCGTGCTGGTGGGGCGGGGCGCCCGCGGCGCGGAGGCGCTCGAGCGCGGGCTCTCGGAGGCGGCCTCGCTGGCGGTGGCGCTGATCCGCGCGGGCGCGGGGGTGGAGCTGGCGGGCGCGGACTGCGCGGTGCCGCTCGGCCACGGCCGCGCGCACCTGCGGCGGATGCTCACCGCGCTCGCGCTCTACGATCCGGAGGCTCCGCGCGCCGAGCCGGGCGCGCCCGCGGGCGCGGATCCGCTCGGCGGCCGGCGCCCGCTGCGCGAGATCCGGATCGCGCTGGCCTGACATGCCGGCACTCCTCGCCCTCCGCCTCGTCACCTACCTGATGGTGTGCACCGGGGTGGCCGCGCTCTACCTCGCGAACCTGGTCGGGCCGGTCGGCGCCGCGCTGGTCGTGCTCGCGATCCTGGTGAGCTGGGGGCACGAGCAGGCCCGCGAGCGTGGGGCGGTGCGGCCGGCGCTCGGCTGGAGCCTGGTGGGCGCGGCCGCGGCGGGCATCGGGGTGGATCTCTTCTACCTCGCGTACTCGCTGCTGGACGGCATGGTGCACCTGCTGCTGTTCCTCATCCTGCTGCGGCTCTTCGCGCGCCGCGGCCTGCGGGACCTGCGCGACGCCGGACTGCTCTCCTTCTTCACCCTGGTGGCCGCGGCCTCGATCAGCTTCAACTTGAGCTTCCTCTTCGTGTTCGTCGCGTTCTTCCTGCTCGGCACCTGGATGCTGATCCTCAACCACGTGGTGACCGAGCTCGAGCTGGCGGGCCGCCCGGGCGACGTCACCACCACCTCGCGCCGGGTCTTCTTCCGCGGGCCCCTCACGCGGGTGAGCCTGGTGGCCGCCGCGATCACGTTCTCGCTCGCGGCCGGCCTCTTCTTCGTGATCCCCCGGGTGGGCCAGGCCGCGCTGCCGCTGCGGGCCTCCATCGGGCGCATGGTGACCGGGTTCTCGGACCGCGTGGACCTGGGCAGCTTCGGCGAGATCGAGAGCGACCGCAGCGTGGTCATGCGCGTCTACGTCGCGGACCAGGGGGTCGATCCGGCCACGCTGTCCGGGCTGCGCTGGCGCGGGGTGGCGTTCGACCATTTCGACGGGCAGACGTGGTCGAGCGCGGCGGCGCCGCGGCGCTACATGCAGCGCACGGTCACCGGCGACTTCGGGCTCGGCCTGCCGCGCGGCACGGGCCCGGTGGTGCGCCAGGAGATCTATCTGGAGCCGATCGGCAGCGACGCGGTCTTCGCGGCGCCGCGCGCGGTGCGGATCGAGATGCGCGCGCCTACCCTGGTGGTGGACGACATGGACGGCCTCACCGCGTCCAACCCGAGTGCGCGCCTGCACTACGTCGTGGAGTCGGAGATCGACAGGACCGGCCGGCCGCTCGGAGGCATGCGCCGGCTGTCGCCCGCGCTGACCGCCGCCGATCGCGCGCGGTTCCTGCAGCTCCCGCCGCTGGCGCCCGAGATCGGGGCCCTGGCCCGCGGGGTGACCGCGGGCAGCCCGGACGCGGAGGACATGGCCCGCCGCATCAGCGCGCACCTGAGCACCAACTATCGCTACACGCTCGCGCTCAAGCGGCAGACCGCGCTGGCGCCGCTCGAGGAGTTCCTGTTCGTGCGCCGCTCGGGCAACTGCGAGTACTTCGCGGCCGCGATGGCGGTCATGCTGCGGAGCGTCGGCGTGCCCGCCCGGGTGGCCGCCGGCTTCCAGCAGGGCGAGTGGAATCCGTACGGCCGCTACTTCATGGTGCGCCTGAGCGATGCCCACGCGTGGGTCGAGGTCTATC
This sequence comes from Candidatus Methylomirabilota bacterium, assembly GCA_035260865.1. Classification (GTDB taxonomy): domain Bacteria; phylum Methylomirabilota; class Methylomirabilia; order Rokubacteriales; family CSP1-6; genus CAMLFJ01. The sequence continues at coordinate 6,260 of DATFUK010000434.1, forward strand.
TCGACGGACGCGGCTGGGCGGCGTTCGATCCCTCTCCGCGCGGGGAGGCGGCGGCCGATGAGCTGCCCGGGCGGATGTCGCTCTACTTCGACGCGGCCCGCATGCGCTGGTATCGCTACGTGGTCAACTGGAGCCTGCGCGACCAGGTGCAGCTCGCCGCCTCGGTCCACCGGCAGGCCGCCGACGCGCGCGTGGCGCTGTCGTGGCCGCGCGACTGGCGCGTGAGCCGCCAGGTATTGAGCGTTGCGGGCCTCGTGGTGGCGGCGGCGCTACTGTGGTGGCTGAAGCGCCACGGGCACGTGCTGCCGCGGAGCGGCCCGGTGGCCCGGATGCCCGCTTTCTACGAGCGCGCTCTGAGGTTACTGGCCCGCCGGGGGCTGGCGCCCGACGCCGCGGAGACCGCCCGTCAGTTCGCCTCGCGGGTAGGGGAGCGCGCGCCCGACCGCGCCGCCGCGTTCGGCCGGCTGACCGGCTACTACGAGCGCGCCCGCTTCGGCGACGCCCCGCTGAGCGACGCGGAGCGCCAGGACGTGGCGCGCTCGCTCGCCGCGCTCGCCGGCCGCTCCTAGTCTGATCCGCCGCGCCGCCCGCCGGTCGCGGGGACCCGGGCGTGCTAGCATCCGGTCGTGCGGTTGGCATTGCGCGCGACCGTGGGGCTGCTCGCTGTCCTGGCCATCGCCGGCTGCTCCGGCCGGTCCGGTCATCCGGCCCGGATCGCCACCGGCTACATCAGTCACGTGCTCTGCTCCTACGTCTTCGTCTCGGGACTGGATCCGGCGCGCGTGAATGAAGAGGATATCGCGGGCAATCCGGTCTTCCGCGGGGTCAACTGGGCGGTGCGCCAGGAGGTGGACCGGGCGCGACGTGAAGTTCGCGTCCGGGTGCTGGGCGGGTTCGAGAGCCGCGCGGTGTATCGTGACGGTCTCGGCTGCCTCAACCTGAACGGGACGGCCGCGTCCGACGCGCCGACGCGCGCCGAGATCGAGGCCGACGGGCCGGTTCCCGCGCTGCTGCCCGACATCGCCGGCCCGGAGATCGTCGCGCCGGCGCGGGCCGGCCTGAAGGCGGCGGTCGACGAGGCCTTCGCCGAGCCGGACGGCAAGCCCGTGCGGCGCACCCACGCGGTCGTCATCGTGCACGACGGGCGCGTGGTGGCGGAGCGCTACGCCCCGGGATTCGGGGTGGACACGCCGGTCCACGGCTGGTCGGCGACCAAGTCGGTCAACAACGCGCTGCTGGGCATTCTCGTCGGCCAGGGCAAGCTCCGGATGGAGGATCCGGCGCCGGTGGCGGCCTGGCGGGGTCCCGACGATCCGCGGCGCGCCATCACCCCGGATCAGCTGCTGCGCATGCAGAGCGGGCTCGCGCTGGGCGACTCGCTCACCGCGGGCCTCTCGTCCAGCTGGGACACGTCGGCCCGGACGAACTTCAACGAGCCCGACATGGCGGGCTTCGCCGAGGGCGCGGCCCTCATCGCCGCGCCGGGGACCGTGTGGACCTACGCCAACGGGAACCCGGCGATCCTGGCGCGCATCGTCCGCGACCGGACGGGCGGCCACGCGGTGGACGTGCTGCGCTTCGCGCGGCGTGAGCTGTTCGGGCCGCTCGGGATCCACGCGGCCACGCTCGAGGTCGACGCCACCGGCACGCCGATCGCGGGCGCGTTCCTCTTCGCGACGCCGCGGGAATGGGCGCGCTTCGGCCTGCTGTTCCTCGAGGACGGCGTGGTGGGCGGCAAGCGCATCCTGCCCGAGGGCTGGGTCCGGTACTCGACGACGCCCACGCCGAACGCGCGCGTCGGCTACGGGGCCGGGTGGTGGATCAACCAGGGGGACAGCCCGGGCGCCCGCTTCCGCCGCGAGCACGGGATGCCGGACGATGCGTTCATGGCCCAGGGCATCTACGGCCAGACCGTCGTCGTGGTGCCGTCGCAGCGGCTCGTGATCGCGCGCTTCGGGGCGACCTACGATCTCCGGATGGCGATGATCGACGTCTGCCGGCTCACCTCGGACACCATCGCGGCACTGCGCGCCCCCTAGTCCGGGGACGGGAGCGGCGGGCGGCTACTTGAGCCGGCGGTGCTCCACCAGCAGACAGCGGTCCTGCACGACCTGGATGCCCGCCTTCGCCCAGGTCTCGGCGGCCGCGTCGTGGCGGATGCCGAGCTGGAGCCAGACCACCCGGGGCCGCGCGGCCAGGATGTCCTCCACGTGCGGAGGGATGTCGCGCGGGCGCCGGAACACGTTGACCATCGCAACCGGCGCGGGCACCGCCTGCACCGTGCGGTAGACCGGGCGCCCCAGGATCTCCGTCGCGTCCGGGTAGTAGACCGGCACCGGCACGATGTCGTAGCCGGCCCGCGCCATGTACTCGGCCACGTAGAACGCGGGCTGGTCGCGCTGCGCCTCGGTCTTGATGCCCAGCACCGCGATGCGCGTGTGCTCGCGGACGATCCGCGCGATGTCCTCCGGCGACGTGATGAGGTTGTCGCGCCAGTCGCTCATGGTCAGAGTCTAGCACCTGTGCTAGCCTCGGCGCGGGAGGAGCCGTCATGCCCGTCCGCATCAACCGCGTCTACACGCGCGCCGGCGACGGCGGCGAGACCGCCCTCGTGGGCGGGCGCCGCGTGCCCAAGGACTCGCCGCGCATCGAGGCCTACGGCACCATCGACGAGCTGAACTCGATCGTCGGCCTCGCGCGCGCCTTCAAC
>DATFUK010000435.1:0-3971 GCA_035260865.1 Candidatus Methylomirabilota bacterium
TTGCGCGGCGTAGTAGGCCGAGAGATCGGCCATGTCCGCGTCGCTCAGCATCGCGGCGAAGGGGGCCATCACCGGATCCTTGCGGCGGCCGTCCCGGTACTTGATGAGCTGCCAGTGGGTGAAGTAGACGGGCTGGCCGGCGAGGGACGGCGTGCCCGGGATGGTCGCGTTGCCGTCGCGGCCGTGACACGGCGCGCACGGCTCGGCCTTGCGCCGGCCCGCCTCGAGGTCCGCGGCGAGCGCGGCCGTCCCGCCCGCCGTCGCCACGAGGGCGAAGGCGAGCGAGAGGCCGACGAGGACGCGCGGCCCGCTCAGGGCTGGTAGCTGACCCGGTAGATCGCCCCCGCGTAGTCGTCGGCGATCAGGAGAGAGCCGTCCTTCATCTGGCGGGTGTACACCGGGCGGCCCCAGATCTGATCCCCCTGGAGCCAGCCTTCCGCGAACACTTCGTACTTGGGCACGTCGCCGGGGCGGAGGGTGACCATCATCACCCGGAAACCGCTCTTCTGCGTACGGTTCCAGGAGCCGCGCTGGGCCAGGAACGCGCGGTTCTTGTATTCGGCCGGGAACATCGAGCCGGTGTAGAACTCGACGCCGTTGCCGGCCACGTGCGGGCCGGTCTTGAGCAGGGGCGGCGCGAACTCCCCGCAGGAGCGCCCGCGGCCGAACTCGGGATCGAGGATGTCGCCCTGGTGGCAGTAGGGGAAACCGAAGTGCAGGCCCTTCTTCGACGCCACGTCGAAGCGGTCACTCGGCACGTCCTCGCCGAGCCAGTCGCGCGCGTGGGTGGTGAAGTAGAGGTCCTTGGTCACCGGATGCCAGTCGAAGCCCACGCTGTTGCGCACGCCGTGGGCCACGTACTCGAAGCCGGTTCCGTCGGGGTTCACCCGCGAGATATTCGCGTGGGTGTCGGGCGGAATGCAGATGTTACACGGCGCGCCGATGTTGAAGTAGAGCTTGCCGTCGGGCCCGAAGGCCAGGTGCTTCCAGCCGTGCGGCAGATCGCGGGGCAGGATGTCGTAGACCATCTCCATCTTGGGCGGGCTGTCGAGCTTGTCCTCGATTCCCACCATCTTGGTGATCTGCGAGATCTCCGCGATGTAGAGGGTGCCGTCCTTGAAGGCCACCCCGTTGGGCAGGTTGAGGCCCTTGGCGATGGTCTTGACCTCGCGCTGGCCGCCGCGGTCCACCACCGCGTAGACGTTGCCGGCCACCCGGCTGCTGACGAAGAGCGTGCCCTTGTCGCCCCAGACCATCTCCCGCGCATTGTTGATCCCGTGCGCCCAGAGCGACACCTTGAAGCCCCGCGGCACCTTGATCTTGTCCACCGGGATCTCGCCCGGCGCCTTGGGCGCGGGCGGCTGCGCGATGGGCGCCAGCATGGAGCCGGCCATGTCGGCGGGCTGGCCCTGCTTCCAGGACGGCGGCGCCTGGGCGAGAGCCGGAGAGGCCAGCGCAAGAGCGAGCAGAAGCGCGAGGAACGTCGAGACGAAGGACCGCATGGTGAACCTCCCCTGAGCGGATCAGTGAGGATCGGGAGCAAGACCACGACTCGGCAGCCGGACGATACGGCGCGGGCGCGCCGCTTGTCAAGAAGTGGCCGCTGGCGGATCATGCGCTCCATGCCCACCCCACGCGCCATGGTCCCGCAGGATCTCACCCGCATCCGCTTCGTCGGCGATCCCCACGTCTCACCGGACGGCCGGACGATCGCCTTCGTGCTCACCATGCTGTCGGAGGAGAAGGACGAGTACCTCTCGAACATCTGGGTGGTGAGCACGGCCGGCGGGGAGCCCCGCCGCTTCACCACCGGACCGCGACGGGACACCGTCCCGCGCTGGTCGCCCGACGGCACCCGCCTGGCCTTCATCTCCGAGCGCGAGGCGGGGAAGAAGGGCCAGCTCCACGTGATGCCGGCCGCGGGGGGCGAGCCCATTCGCCTCACCGAGCTCCGGCACGGCCTGAGCGCGCCGGTGTGGTCACCGGACGGCACGCGCCTGGCCTTCGCGGCGCGAGTGGGCGGGGCACCGGAGCCCTCGTCCGAGGAGGACAAGCGTAAGTCCAAGCCCCCGCGCGTGATCACCAGCATGAAGTACCGGTTCAACGGGGAGGGCTTCACCTACGACCGGCGCCCCCAGATCTTCGTGGTGGCCGCCGCGGAAGGCGCCGAGCCGCGCCAGCTCACCGAGGGCGACTGGGACCACGCCGATCCCGCGTGGTCGCCGGACGGGCGCTCGATCGCCTTCACGTCGGTCCGCCACGACGAGCGCGATCACGACGACGCCTCCGACATCTGGCTGGTGTCGGCCGAGGGCGGCGCGCCCCGCCGCCTGACCGCCGGCGCGGGCCCGGCCGGTCACGCCGCCTTCTCGCCCGCCGGAGACACCATCGCCTATCTCGGGCGCTCGGAGATCAACCGCTTCGGGCACAATATCCGCCTCTTCGCGATCCCGGCCGCGGGCGGCGCGCCCCGATGCCTCCGCGCGGACTTCGATCGCTCCTGCTCGCCCCTCGGCGTGCCGCCGCTCTGGAGCCCCGATGGACGCGCGGTCACGGTGGCCGCGGAGGACCAGGGCAGCCTCGGCGTCTACCGGATCGCGGCGGCGGGCGGCCCGGTCACCCGGATCGTCGCGGGCGAGCGGGTCGTCGGCGGCTTCTCCGCGTCCCCCGACGGCGCGACCCTGGCCTTCGCGGCGAGCGAGCCCGACGCTCCCGCCGAGCTCTTCGTCTGCGGCCCCGACGGCGGCGGCGAGCGGCGGCTCACCGATTTCAACCGGGACTGGAAGCGGGAGGTCGCCCTGGGTCGACCGGAGCGCTTCCGCTTCGAGCGCGCCGGCCTGACGCTGGACGCCTGGATCATGAAGCCCTTCGGCTTCGAGGCCGGGAAGCGCTATCCCCTGCTCCTCAACGTGCACGGCGGGCCGCACGCCCAGTACGGCTACCCCTTCCTCGACGAGTTCCAGGTCCAGGCCGGCGCGGGCTACGCGGTGCTGTACACCAACCCGCGCGGCAGCCAGGGCTACGGCGAGGCGTTCACCACCGCGGTGGTGGGCGACTGGGGCGGCGGTGACGCGGCCGACGTGCAGGCCGGCCTCGACGAGGCCCTGCGCCGGTACGACTGGATCGATCCGGCGCGGCTGGGCCTGCTCGGCGGCAGCTACGGCGGGTTCATGACGAGCTGGATCGTGGGCCACTCCACCCGCTTCCGGGCCGCGTGCTCCGAGCGCGCGGTGAACAGCCACGTCACCATGTTCGGCTCGAGCGACATCGGGCACCTCTTCAACGTGGGCGAGCTGGGCGGCGTCTTTCCGTGGGAAGACATGGGCAAATACCTCGAGCGCTCGCCCCTGACCTACGCCCGCAACATCACCACCCCGCTCCTGATCATCCACTCCGAGGACGACCTGCGCTGTCCGATCGGGGAGGGTGAGCAGCTCTTCATGGCTTTGAAGACGCTGCGTCGCGAGGTGGTGTTCGTGCGCTTCCCGGACGAGAACCACGAGCTCTCGCGCGCGGGCAAGCCGCGCCATCGGCTCGAGCGCTTCCGGATCATCCTCGATTGGTTCGCGAAGTACGTCTAGAAGTCGGAGGGGCCTCGACGGCCCCCTCCAACCCGCCCCAGAGCGGGTTGCGCCGGCAAGGCCGGCGCTCGAACGGACGCGAATCCTAGGCGTCGCGGAAGGCGGGCATCACCTGCTCGCCGAAGCGCTTCATCGAGTCGACGATGCGCGCGTGCCCCAGGTACCCGAAGCTCATCTGGCAGAGGATGTGCCGCACCCCGGCGTCCCGCAGCTCGGCGACCCGCTCCGCGACCTCGCGGGCGGTGCCGTAGAGCGCGCCGCCCGCGAGCGACTGGCGCACCGCCTCGTCCTCCGCCACGCTCGGATCGTTGAACGCGTTCACCACCGCGGGATCCACGCGGTAGTCCTCCGGATTGTGCGCGGCGCGCGCCCCGAGCATGTGCCGGCGGG
>DATFUK010000436.1:0-7620 GCA_035260865.1 Candidatus Methylomirabilota bacterium
GCACCGGGACCCCCGCCCCGTTGCGCTCCACCGCGTTCATCAGGGTCTCGCGCAGCTCGAGCAGGAAGGGATCGCCGAACTCGTAGCGCTTGACCTGGTCGGTGCGGTCGCCGCCCGCCCCCCGCTGCTCGAGCGCGTGACCGCCGAAGCGGTCGCGCTTCAGGTGCCCGAAGATGTCGCGCAGGGCCTTGTCGCCGATCTTGCGGATGGCCCGGGCGGTCAGCTCGAGCCGATCGCCCTTTCGCTCGAGGTAGCCGGCCTCTTCCAGCTTCTTGGTCATCTCGCGCAGGCGCTCGAGGTCGCGCTTGGCCTCCTCGCCCAGGAGCTGTTCGACCTGCTGCGGGTCGAGCTTCTCGAGGTCGTTGGGGTCGCGCACCTTCTGGATCTGGCGCTCGAGATCGTCGAGCTGCCGGAGCTCGTCCATCAGCTCCATCGCCTGCTTCATGGAGAGATCGTCGTTGCCGCGGAAGTTGTAGCGCTGGCCGTCCGGCGGGGGCATGAGCTGGGAGAGATTCATGCCGAGCTGGCGCAGCTCGGCCTCGAGCCGCTCGTCCTGCATGAAGAGCGACTGCATCATGTCCTGGAGCTGGCTGCGCTGGCCGGGGGACATGCTCGAGAGCAGCGACTGCATCTGGCCGGCCTGCTGGGCGATCTGCTCCATGAGCTGGTCGAGGTTCTGCGCGCCCGGGAAGTGATCGCCCCACTTCTGCTTGAAGGCCTCGAAGTCGGGCTCGCGCCCCTCCATGCGGTCCTGGAGCATGCGATTGAGATCGCGCATCATCTCGCGCATCCGCTCGAGGTCCTGGGGGGTCATGTTGCCGAGCGCCTTCTGCATGTTGGAGAGGAACGGCTGCAGCATCTGCTGCTGCAGGCCCTTCATCAGCTCCCAGAACATGCGGTGCGCGTCGGGATCCATGAACTCGTAGTTCTGCAGGTCCTGGATGCGCCCGGCCGGAGACTCCGGCATCTCGTCGAGCCGCTTCCGGTGCTCGGCGGCGGCCTGCTCCATGCCCTGTCGGAACGAGTCGGGCGCCTCGCCCTTCTCGGCCCGCTCCTTCGCGTCGGCCACCCGCCGCTCGATGCCCTCGCGCTCGGTCTTCAGGATGTTGTCGAGCTTCTGCTTGATGTCGTCGAGCACCGAGGAGAGATCGTAGCGGTCGAGCTGCTGCTGGCGCTGCCGCCGCAGCCGGTTGAGCAGGTCTTGCAGTCCGGGCAGGTTGGCCCCGTCCGGGTTCTTGGCCCCGCGCTGGAAGAGACGCCGGAGCGCGCTCCAGGGATCGCCGTCCGACAGGAGATCGTCGGACATCGCGTCCAGGAGCTGATCGGCGTCGAGATCGTCGAGACGCTGGGAGCCGTCCCAGCGCGAGTACCAGCTCGGGGGCGACACTAGCGCCTCACGCCACCCGGTAGCGCGCCTGGCCGGCCTGCACGTCCTTGTTCAGCTTCTTGCTGAGATGGAGGCCCTCCAGCACGAACTCGACCGCGGCGGCCACGCTCGCCGGGTCCTGGGCCCCGAGCTTGCGGACCGCCGCCTGCAGCGGGCGCACCTGGCCGAGGTGCCGGAGGTAGAGATCGGCGGGCATCGAGTCGGAGACCTCGATCTTGAGCCCGTCCTGGAAGGCCCCCACCACCTCGTCCAGCTCGCCGGAGGAGAAGTTGCGGTTGAACACGTTGAGCAGCGCGCGCTGCATGATCTTGCCGAGGACCTTGTCCTCGGTCGCGTCGCCCAGGCTCTCCATCTCGATCTTGCCGCCGGTGGAGGCGGCGATGGCGGAGAGATCGCTCACCCGCGGGGCGGCCACCGCCTCGCCGAGGCGGATCGCCCGCTTGAGCGCGCTCGACAGGAGGTTCTCGTAGTTGCAGATCGTCACGCGCACCGACACCCCCGAGCGCTGGCTGATCTCGGGCGAGCGGCGGGCCAGGTGGGTGACCTCGGCCACCAGCTGCTTCATGAACTCCGGGCTCTTCGTCTCGAGCCCCGCGTCGAGGTAGCTGGTGCGCTCCGCCTCCATGATCGCCATCTCGTCTTCCACCCGCCGGGGATAGTGGGTGCGGATCTGCGAGCCGAAGCGGTCCTTGAGCGGGGTGATGATCCGCCCGCGGTTGGTGTAGTCCTCCGGGTTCGCGCTCGCCACCACGTAGAGATCGATCGGCAGCCGCACCTTGTAGCCGCGGATCTGCACGTCGCGCTCTTCCATGATGTTGAGCAGCCCCACCTGGATGCGCTCGGCCAGGTCCGGCAGCTCGTTCAGCGCGAAGATGCCGCGGTTGGTGCGGGGCAGGAGTCCGTAGTGGATCGTCAGCTCGTCGGAGAGGTAGCGGCCCTCCGCGACCTTGATCGGATCTACCTCCCCGATCAGGTCGGCGATCGTGATGTCGGGGGTGGCGAGCTTCTCGCCGTAGCGCCGGTCGCGCGGGATCCACGCGATCGCCGCCTTGTCCCCCTGCTCGCCCACGCGCTGGCGGCACGCCGAGCAGATCGGGGCGAACGGCTCGTCGCTGATCTCGCAACCGGCGAGCGCGGGCATCTCCTCGTCGAGCAGGCCCACCAGGAGACGCGCCATGCGCGTCTTGGCCTGGCCGCGCTCGCCCAGGAAGACGATGTCCTGGCCGCTCAGCACCGCGTTCTCGATCTGGGGCACGACGGTCTGCTCGTAGCCCACGATGCCGGAGAAGAGACTCTCGCCGCCGCGCAGGCGGGCGATCAGGTTGTCACGCAGCTCCTGCTTGACGGATCGGGGGGTGTACCCGCTGTCGCGCAGCTCTCGAATCGTGGTCGGCTTCGCCATGAGGGCTCCCTTTCGCTAGCGTGGGCTCACTATGCGGCGGGTGCTGGCCGCTGTCAATCCGACCGCGACTTGACACGCGACGGTCGCCCGGTCAGGATCAGCCCATGCGGATGGGACCGGGCGGGCAGCGGTGGTGCCGGCTCCTCCTGATCGCCCTGCTCGTGTTGCCAATTCCCGCGGCGATCGGCCTGTACGCCGACGACGGCTGGACGGCCCCCGACGACCCGACGGAGAACGACGAGAACCGGCTCCGCATCGCGGCGGGCGTGCTGTCCGATCCCACGTGGATCCTGCCCGCGCCCCCGTCCCCTCGGCGGGCCGTCCCGCCAGACCCGCATGACCCGGTCGTCGTCGGCTGGACGAGCCTCACGCCGACCGACCGCGCGCCTCCTCGCGCCTGATCGCTCCGCGCGCCCGTTCCCGTCACTCGACTCTTTCTTCACACGCGAGGAGACGCAAGACATGAGGACCATTCTGCTGACGATCGCCGCCCTGGGATTCGCCGTTTCACCCGCGCTCGCCCACGAGTGCCCCCTGCTGCAGCAGCAGGTCCTGGCCGCCGCCGAGTACCGGCTGGACGACGCGGCCTTCAAGGCAAAAACGATTGCCGCCGAGGGTGACGCCCTCCACAAGGCGGGCAAGCACGACGAGTCCGTGGCCAAGTACGACGAGGCCGCGAAGGCGATGGGCATCACGCTCACCCACAGGCCGAAGTAAGCCGTCCGACGAACTCAGCGCCGCGCCCCGGGGAGCCGATCGAGCCCCCGGGGCGCGGGTTTTTGCGCCTCAGGCGGGGCGGCGGGGCGGGAGCAGGTAGCCGATCATCAGCACGTTCAGGTGGAGCAGCAGCAGCTTGTTCCAGGCCACCGCGGCGTCCAGCGCCGCCGCCGGATCGCCCAGCTCGTCGCGGAAGATGCGGGCCAGCGCGGTCTGGGTGAGGCTCATCGCGGCCACCATGAACTGCGGCGGGATCTTGCCGCCCGGCCCATGCTCGCGGTGGCTGTGGGCGAGGCCGACCGAGAGCAGGTAGTACGCGAAGTCGTGGGTCAACGCGGCCTGGGCGGTCTCGCGCAGCCACCGGGCGAGGCTGTGCTTGCGCCGGTCGATCCGGGTGCGGTCCGGCGCCCCGTCCGGGCCCAGGAAGAAGCGCGCGGTCGCGGGAAAGCGCAGGAAGTGCTCGTAGAGCGCGCTGGTGAGCGCGTCCTCGTGCTTCAGGATCGCGGGCGCGCTCGCGCGGATGGCGCTCGCGTCCGCCTCGTCCAGGCCGACGAACTCGGCCAGCTCCCGGACGTACCGCTCGAGATCGGCTCCCGGGGGTACGCGCTCCTCGTCGTCGCCGCTCATGGGGTCTCCTGTCTGCGTGCGATAATACCGTGCATGCGGACCACCGTCGCGACCAGCCTGACCGGGGGGCTCCTGGCGGCCCTTCTCCTCGCCGCGTGCTCGTCCACCTCGTCCGGCCTGCCCTACAAGCCCGCGGTGCAGCCGCCGGGCGCCACCGTCTCCGCCGCCTACACGATCGTGAGCGACCGGCTGCGCGTGGAGATCGACGGCCGTGGCCGCCGGGTCGAGCGGGCGCAGGTCGTGAAGCTCGACGGGAGCGTGCTGGAGGCGCAGACCATCGAGTACACCCCGGCCGCGGGCGGCGGGGGCAGCCCGGTCAGCATCGGCTTCGGGGTCGGCAGCTTCGGCAGCATGGGCGGCGGGGTGAGCACGGGCGTCGGCGTGTCGACGGGCGGGGTGGTGGGCGGCGGCGGGAGCCCCAGCGAGGTCGGAAGCAGTATCGCGTCCTTCCCGCTCGCCCAGACCGGGCCGAGCCCCTGGCGCGTGCGGGTGAAGCTCCAGGGCACTGATCCGGTCGATATCCTGGTCGGCGAGCCCGGCCCCGCGCCGCGCTGAGCGACCCGGCGCCGGTCAGCGCCGGCGGCGGGCTCGCGGGGGATCGGCCGCGGGGGTGGTGAGCCCGGAGGCGCCGGCGGGCCGCCGCTCTTCCATCTCCTCGAGCGTGCGCGGCCAGTCCTGGCGCAGCAGCCGCGAGAGCGCGCGGTCCGCGAGGAGGCGCCCGGCGGTCTGGCACCGCGCGCAGTAGTTGGTCTCGTTCTCCGCGTGCACGATGCGCTGCACCGGAGCACCGCAGTCGGGGCAGGGGCGGCCGTAGCGGCCGTGCACCGCCATGTCGGGACGGAACGCGGTCACGCCCTCCGGGAACTCGCCCCCCGCGTCGCGCCGCAGCCGCTCGATCCAGTCGGCCAGCGTGGCCTTCGCCGCCTCGAAGAGCCGCCCGCTCTCCTCCTCCGAGAGCTGGCGCGTCATGCGCACCGGGGAGAGCCGGGCCCGGTGCAGGATCTCGTCGGAGTACGCGTTGCCGATGCCGCTCAGGATGCGCGGGTCGGTCAGCGTGCGCTTCAGCGTGTGGGACTCGCGCGTGATCGCGGCGCGGAAGGCGGCGGGGTCGGCATCCCCGAGCTCGAGGCCGCCCGGATCGTGGGCGGCGAGCGCGGCCTCGCCGCGGATCAGGTGGATGGCGGCGCGGCGCTTCGATCCCGCCTCGGTGAGGGTGACGGTGCCGGTGGAGAAATCGAGCGCGGCCAGCCCGATCTTGCCGGGGAGCTTCGCGCCCGCCTCCTTCCAGTGCAGTCGCCCCGCGATCATCAGGTGGATGAGCACGAACCGCTCGCCTTCCAGGGCGATCACGATGCGCTTGCCCAGGCGGCGAAGGCCGGTTACCGCGCGGCCCGCGATCTCGGCGGGGCCCGGATCCACCGAGCGCAGCACGAAGGGGTTGGCGAGCCGGAGGCGCTCGAGGCGCGCGCCGCCGATGCGCGCGGCCAGCGCTTCGAGGTAGACGGTGACGTCGGGCAGCTCGGGCATGGCCGGATCGCGCCAGTGTAGAGACGGAGCGCGCGCCCGCGCAAGCGGGGGCCCCTGTGGTACGGTGCGGAACATGTCCGGCACCCCCCCGGCCGGGCGGCCCCCGGTCGCCCAGAAAATCCCCAGGACCGACGTGGTCCACGGCGACGTGCGCCAGGACGACTACCACTGGATGCGGGAGAAGGACAATCCCGACGTCATCGCCTACCTGACCGCGGAAAACGCCTATACCGACGCGATGATGAAGCCGACGGTGCCGTTCCAGGAGTCGCTATACGCGGAGATGCTGGCGCGAATCAAGGAGGACGACCAGTCGGTGCCCTACCGCCTGCGCGGCTACCACTACTACTCGCGCACCGAGAAGGGCAAACAGTACCCGATCTACTGTCGCAAGACGGACCGTCTCGACGCGCCCGAGCAGGTGATGCTCGATCTCAACCAGCTCGCGGAGGGCCACCCCTTCCTGGCCCTGGGCGCGGCCTCGGTGAGCGACGACGGCCGGCTCCTCGCCTATACCACCGACCTGACCGGCTTCCGCGACTACACGCTCCACGTGAAGGATCTCGACACGGGCGCCCTCCTGCCGGACCGGGTGGAGAAGGTGAGCGCGGTGGCGTGGGCCGCGGACAACCAGACGCTCTTCTACGTCACCGAGGACGAGGCCAAGCGTCCCTACCGGCTGCACCGGCATCGCCTCGGGGTCGCGGTGGCCGATCTGCTCCTCGAGGAGCCGGACGCCCTCTTCCGCTTCCACGTGGGCCGCTCGCGCAGCCTCGCCTACCTCTTCCTGGTCTCGGGCAGCTTCACGAGCACCGAGGTGCGCTATCTCCACGCTGGGGAGCCGGGCGGGGCGTGGCGGATGGTGCTCCCGCGCGAGACGGATCACGAGTACCAGGTGGATCACGGCGCCGGCCCGGACGGCGAGGTCTTCTACATCCGCACCAACCGCGACGGCCTGCGGAACTTCCGCCTCGTCGCGGCCCCGGTGGACGATCCGCATCCCGCGCGCTGGCGCGAGCTGATCGCGCACCGTTCGGACGTGATGCTCGAGGACGTGGACGTCTTTGCCCGGCACTACGTCGTCCACGAGCGCGAGGACGGGCTGATCCGGCTGCGCGTCACCGACGCGGGCACCGGCGCCTACCATCACGTGGAGTTCCCGGAGCCGACCTACGACCTGAGCTCCGACGCCAACGCGGAGTTCGACGCGGGGGCCTATCGGCTGCGGTACCAGTCGCTGATCACCCCCGCGTCGGTGTTCGACTACGATATCGCGGGGCGCCGCCTGCGCCTGCTCAAGCAGGCGGAGGTGCTGGGCGGCTACGATCCGGCGCGCTACGCCTCCGAGCGCATCCACGCGACGGCCCCCGACGGCACCCGCGTCGCCATCTCCCTCGTACGCCGCGCGGAATCGCGCCGGGACGGGTCGAGCCCGATGCTGCTCGCGGGCTACGGGGCCTACGGCTATCCCTACCCGGCCGGCTTCTCGTCGAACCGGCTCAGCCTGCTCGACCGCGGGGTCAGCGTGGCGATCGCCCACATCCGGGGCGGGGGCGAGCTGGGCAAGCGCTGGCACGACGAGGGCCGCATGATGAACAAGCGCAACACCTTCACCGACTTCATCGCGGCCGCCGACTTCCTGGCCCGGAGCGGCTACACCGCGCCCGACCGGGTCGTCATCGAGGGCGGCAGCGCGGGTGGCCTGCTCATGGGCGCGGTGCTCAACCTGCGGCCGGACTGCTGCGCGGCCGCGGTGCTGCGGGTGCCCTTCGTGGACGTGATCAACACCATGCTCGACGAGTCGCTGCCGCTCACGGTTGGCGAGTTCGAGGAGTGGGGCAACCCGAAGATCCGCGAGCAGTACGAGTACATGAAGAGCTACTGCCCCTACACCAACCTGGACGCGCGGCCCTACCCGGCGCTGTTCATCAAGACCTCGCTCAACGACAGCCAGGTGATG
>DATFUK010000437.1:0-14224 GCA_035260865.1 Candidatus Methylomirabilota bacterium
TATCACCGCCCCGCCGCGGAATTGCGACGGCACGCTCTGGATACCCTGGGAGAACTGGACATTGCCGCGCTCGTCCGTCCACCGGTAGATCTGCGCGGACGCGGGCGCGATCACGCCGGTCAGCAGGCTGCCGAGCGCCAGGCTCATCACGAGGGCGGGGTAGCGACGCGTCATGGATACCTGGTGACGATTATACGGTTCCGGGGTATTTCCGCGGCCGGATCCTGGGCCGGCCCCTGGGCCACCGCGCCCGGGCACGGCCCCCGGTCCGCGCGCCACCGGCTCCAGGCGGTCTCGTAGACCACGAGCTCGTCGGCCCCCGCCACCTCGTTGTGGTCGAGGCGGACGCGGTAGACGGGGTGGAAGCGATCGGCCATCCCGGCAATGGTCGGGAACCAGGCCGGAAACACGATCAGGTAGTCGGGGCAGGCCTGCTCGAGGTAGCGCAGCACACCCTTCTCGCCGTCACGACGGAACGGGATGATGGCGGGCGTGACCAGGCCCATCACGTCCACGATTTCACGACGCGAGATGTACGTGATCGCGCCAACGTCGTTCAGCCCGATCCGCGCCGTGGGCGGCGTGTTGCGCGCGACCCAGTGACCGAGGTGCACCTGCATCGCCTCGATGTTCTGGACCGCCCAGCCGTAGCGGGACGCCGCGGACGGGAGCGCGACGAGCGCGCCGACGAGGAGCGCCGCGGCGGCGAGCCGGCCCGCGTGCCTCCTGACCCATCCCCTTACCCGGCCCCCTCCCTCTGCGGCGGAGAGAAAAGAAGAGGAGAAGAGAGGAGTGAGGGGGGCGATGGCGACGACGAGGGCGAGCGGGAGGAGGTGGATGGAGTAGCGACCTTCCTGGAAGGATGGCGCGCGGTAGGGCGCGAGCATGGCCATCGCGACCGGATGGAGCACGAGCACGGAGGCGGGAACCAGCGCGACGCGACCCACGCGGCGACCGAGCCACCAGAGCCCGGGCAGCAGCAGGAGCGGGAGCAGCGCGTCCACTCGCCACAGCCAGCGGACCCATTCCGTCTCGAACTGCCACGGCCGTCCGAGGAGCGTCGTGCGGAGCGGCTCGCGCACGCCGGCCAGGTAGCCGACCAGGCCGCCCTCGATCTTCGCCGCCGCGGTGGCCGGCAACGGGGTCCCGGTCGTCGCCAGGTTGAAGACGATCCAGGGCGCCAGGAATCCCGCGACCGGGAGGCTCCAGGCCAGCGCGCGCCGTCGCGTGAGCGGGCCGGCCAGCCAGAAGAGCGGCAGGAGCAGGACGGCCTCGGGGCGGGCGAGCGCCGCGGCGCCGACCGCGGCGCCGCCGGCCCACGCGCGTCCGCGCGCGTGGAGGAGCAGCGCGGCGGTCACGAGCAGCGCGGCCAGCGCGACCTCCATGCCGGAGAGCGCGCCCCACACCATCGGCCCGGTCAGCGCCGCGAGCACCGAGGCGAGCAGGGCCGCGTCGGCGCGATCCGTCCACATCAGCGCGAGCCGCCCGGCGAGCCACGCGGTGCCGAGGGTGGCGCCGATCCCCAGCACCTTGGCGAGGACCGGATGGCTGCCGAGCACCGCGAAGGCGCCTCCGAGCGCGAGCGTCCAGAGCGGCGCGGTCGAGCCGGACACCGGCACGCCCGGGTTGTAGGAGAAGCCGCGGCCCTCGGCCAGGTTGCGGGCGAACTGCATGTGGATCCACGAGTCGTCGAGGGGGAAGGCCTCCACGCCGAGCTCCCCCGCGAGCTGTCGCGTCCTCAGGAGGAAGAACCCGATCGCGAGGGCGAGCGCGACGGCGGGGACGGCGACCGCGAGCGTCCGGCCCCTCACCGGGCGGCGCGCTCGAAGGTGTAGCCGGCGTACTCGGCGGGCGTGCGGGTGAGCGGCAGGACGTAGAGATACCGCCCGTACGGGAGCTGGACTTCCCGCAGGCCGGCGGGCCGCGATGTCGCGGGATCCCAGTGATCCACGAACCAGACGAGCCGGCGCGTCTCCGCGGGGAGCCGGATGTGCGAGCCGGGGGTGAGGATCATGGTGGCGGCCGATTGCGGCGCGTAGAAGCCCGGGGGCAGCGGGCCGACCTGCACCTGGTAGATCGGGTACTCCGGCATGTAGAACATCGCGTGGCGCAGCCACGGATACGATCGAGGATTGCCGAGCTCGGTCACCAGCGCGGTGTCGGAGGGCTCGTAGACGGTCCGGATGGTCTCCACGTAGGTGCGGATCACCGCCTCGTGCTCGCGCAGGGCGGCCGCGGTGCGGCTCATGATCCAGTCGTGGAACTCGTCGCGCGCCCGCCAGAGCCACGTATCGCGGCCGGCGCGGTGATCGAACTCGCGCGGCAGCGGACGCGCGCTCACGAAGAAGCCGGTATTGATCAGCACCAGCGGCAGCACCGCGGCGGCGGTGAGCGCCCAGCGCCAGTTGGGCCGGCGCCACCGCTCCGAGCCCGCCGCGACCGCCCACACGAGCACGCGGCTCAGCAGGATCACGAGCGCGGGCAGGAAGGTCAGCACGTAGCCCGCCTGCCCGAAGTGCACGAGCGTGTAGAAGATCCCCGCGGGCAGCATCCACGCGAGCAGGAAGAGCTCGGGCGCGCGCCAGCCCACGCGGCGCGCGTAGACCGGCAGGGCCAGCGCGACCAGTCCGAGCGGGCCGAGCCCGACGAGGGTGGACTCGAGGAGATAGCGCAGCTGGGCGAGCGTGACCTCGAGCGAGCCGCCGAGCACCGAGGTCGGGAACAGCACGGAGCCGTAGAGCTGGGTGGAGGCGGCGAGGTACGCGCGCGGACCGCCGCTCAACCACACCATCGGCACCAGCCAGGCGAGGACGGATCCGACGAGGATCCCGCCCGCCAGCGCGATGCGACGCCGCGAGGGGACACCCCGCAGCGCGCATCCGAGCCAGAGCGGCAGCAGCAGCAGGAGCACCGACTGGCGCATCCCACCGGTGAGCCCCAGGGCCAGCGCGCCCCAGTAGAGATGCCGCGCGCTGCCGCCGAGGGTCGCGTAGGCGAACCACGCGACCACCGACGCGGCGAACGCCTCGCCGGCATAGGTGAGGCCGACCGAGCCGTAGAACCAGAAGAGCGGGCTGACCGCGAGCAGGGACGCGGCGACCAGGGCGGTGGCGCGATCGTAGAGCCGGCGGGCCAGCGCATAGAGCACGAAGGTGGAGCCGGCGCTGAAGAGCATCGCGAGCGCGACGTAGGCCAGCGTCGGATCCCCGAGCGAGGCGTTGAACAGGCGGCCGAGCCCGACGTAGAGGAGATACCCGGGCGGATGCGGCTGGTGCTTGGCGACGTCGAACTCGCGCAGCGCGAGCGCGAACTGGACCGCGTCCCAGTTGTAGAGCATGCGCGCCCGGTAGGGCCAGCGCGAGAGCAGCGTGACGACGGCGAGCCCCAGCGCCATGCAGAGATCGCCGTGGCGCGCCACGCGGGCCATACGGGAGGAGTCGAGGAGGCGGGTGACGAAGTGCTTCAGGGGAGCGGAGCTACGCCTTCTTCTCGTCGTCCTTCTTCACGGCCGCCGCGGGCTCGTCCTTCACCTCGGCCACCCCCTTCTTGAATTCCTTGATGCTGCCACCGAGCGAGCGGGCCAGATCGGGGAGACGCTGGGCCCCGAAGAGGATCAGCACGATGACCAGGATCAACAGCAGCTCTTGATATCCCAGACCGAACATGGCGGGACTCCTTTCCTTTTCCTGACGCCCCCTTACCCTACGCGCCCGCCCCGGGGTTGTCAACGCGGCCGTGGCTCTCCCGGAGCACGCGGCGCTCCCCGACCCGCACGGTCACCCGCTGGGTGTCGAAGTACTCCATCAGGGGGATGGCGTACTTCCGGCTGACCCCGAAGAGATCCTTGAAGTCGGCGGGGCCGATCTCCTTCTTCTGGCGCAGGAGGGCCACCAGCTGCTCCTGAACGGTCCGGAGCGCCTCCGCGTGGAAGAAGAGCGACTCCTTCACGCGCAGCAGGGTCCGGTCCGCGACCAGGACCTGGAAGAGCTCGTGCTTTTCCGAGCCCTTGACGCCCAGCCGGCCCAGGGCTTCCTCGGGGCTCGGGGGTGCGGCGCCCGCCGCCCGGTAGTCGGCCTCGAGCCCTCGGACCACCCGCTCCTGATCGGGGCTGAGCCGGATGGCGTGGGAGCCGAGGCGTACCTGATCCCGCTCGCTCTTGACGACCCCTTCCGCCTCCAGCGAGGTGAGGAGCTGGGTGAACACCCGCTCCTGGGCGTTCCCGACCCGGCTGCGGAGCTCCTCCCGGGAGATACCCCCGCGCAGGGGGTTCTCGGCGTGGAAGGCCTCGAGGAGCGCCAGCGTCTGGGAGCGCAGCCGATCGCTCGCGTCGCGATGCAGGTACCATTCGCGATCCACCGCCAGCACCCGCCCGTCGTGCTGGAGCTGGTCGAGGAGCTGCCGGAGCCGCTGCGGGCCGAAGGGCGCCCGGGCCCGGAGATCGGCGACCCGCGCGCCCGCGACCCCGGCCTGCTTCAGGTGCTCCTCCAGCACCGCGGGGGGCTCGCCGGTGGCGAGCAGCCCCAGGTGGGCGGCGAGCGCGGGGCCCCGTCGCTTGAAGCGCGGCGGCGCGATGTCCAGCACGGTGCCGCCGCCGATCGTGACGATCGGCGAGTAGGACCGCACCACGAAGCGGTCGCCCGGCAAGGCCACCACCGGGGCCTCCAGCCGGAAGCGGGCGTGACAGGAGCCGCCGGGCACGAGCTCGGGCCGGTCCACGGGCAGGACCCGCGCCATCACCTCCTGGGTGCCCACGTGGAAGCGGACGCGGTCGCGCGTCTTGATGGGCCGCGGCGCATCCTCCAGGAGCTCGAGGGTGCCGTCGAGCAGGAGCGTCGGCACCAGGGCGCCGGCGGGCGCCAGGACGTCGCCGCGCTCGATCGCGGCCCGCTCGACCCCCTGGAGATTCACCGCGGTGCGCTGGCCGGCGGTGGCCTCCGGCACGGTGTGGCCGTGCACCTGCAGGCCGCGCACCTTCGACTGAACGCCTCGTGGATACACCTCGACCTTCTCGTCGACCGCGAAGCGCCCCGCGACCAGGGTGCCGGTCACCACGGTCCCGAAGCCCTTCACCGTGAACACGCGATCGATCGGCAGGCGCGCGGTGCGATCGGGATCCTTGGCGGGCACCGCGCGCGCCAGGTCGGCCAGCGCCGCGCGCAGCTCGGGCAGGCCCGCGCCCGTCTTCACCGAGGCGGGCACGATCGGGCAGCCCGCGAGGAAGGTCGGCGCGAGCGCGCGGCGCACGTCGTCGCGCACCAGCTCGATCCACTCGGGCTCGGCCAGGTCGGCCTTGCTCAGGACCACGAGCCCCGACTTGATGCGCAGGAGCTGGCAGATGGCCAGGTGCTCGCGCGTCTGCGGCATCACGCCCTCGTCGGCCGCGACCACCAGGAGCGCCAGGTCGATGCCCCCCGCGCCGGCCAGCATGTTCTTCACGAAGCGCTCGTGGCCCGGCACGTCCACGATCTCGATCACGAGCCCGTCGGGCTCCTCGAGGAACGCGAACCCCAGATCGATCGTGATACCCCGCGCCTTCTCCTCCGGCAGGCGGTCGGTGTCGGTGCCGGTGAGGGCTTTCACGAGCGACGTCTTCCCGTGGTCGATATGCCCGGCGGTGCCGACGACGACGTGTCTCATCCTGGTGCCTCAGAGAGCGGCGAGGCGCGTGGCCAGGGGGGCGATGTCGGAGGCGAGGATCGTGCGGCCGTCGAGCAGCAGGCGATCGTCGAGGAGACGACCCAGCACCGGGGGGCGGCCCGAGCGGAGCGCTTCGTCCAGCCGCTCCGCGGGGCGTCCGGTCGTGCCGAGGGCGAGCGCCGCGGTGGGCAGCTCCACCGTGGGCAGAGCGCCGCCGCCCACCTGGGACGTCGACTCGACGACCTGCGCCCCGAGGGCCCGCTGCGTCTCCGCGGACAGGCGGCCGAGAAGCCGCCGCGCGCGCCGGCGCACCGACGCGACCGGCTCGGTCAGCATCCGGAGCGTCGGGATGGACTCGAGCGCGGTCCCCGCCTCGTAGGCGTAGAGGGTGGCTTCGAGCGCCGCCACCGTGAACTTGTCGATACGCAGCGCGCGATTGAGCGGGTTGCGGGCCAGGCGCTCGACCAGCTCCGCGCGGCCCACCAGGATGCCGGCCTGCGGGCCGCCCAGGAGCTTGTCCCCCGAGAACGAGACGAGATCCACGCCGGAGGCCACCACTTCGGGGACGGTCGGCTCGTAGGGAAACCCGTAGCGGGTCAGGTCCACGAAGCAGCCGGAGCCCAGGTCTTCCATGACCGGGATGGCCCGGGCCCGCCCCAGCTCGGCGAGCTCGCGGGAGGACACCGCGGCGGTGAAGCCGACGACGCGATAGTTGGAGGTGTGGACCTTGAGGATCAGCCCGGTCTCGGGGCCGATCGCGTTGACGTAGTCCTTGAGGTGCGTGCGGTTGGTGGTGCCGACCTCGCGCAGCACGGCGCCGGAGCGCCGCATGATGTCGGGGATGCGGAACTCGCCGCCGATCTCGATGAGCTCGCCGCGCGAGACGATCACTTCCTTGCCCCGCGCGAGCGTCTCGAGCGCGAGCAGCACCGCGGAGGCGCAGTTGTTGACCACGAGGGCCGCCTCGGCGCCGGAGAGGCGACGCAGCAGCCCGTCCACGTGCGCGTAGCGCGAGCCGCGCTCCTTGCGGGAAAGGTCCATCTCGAGGTTCGAGTACGCGGAGGCCACCTCGCGAAGCCGCTCCTGGGCCAGCGGGGAGAGCAGCGCGCGGCCCAGGTTCGTGTGGAGCACCACCCCGGTGGCATTGATCACGGGGGCGAGCGAGAAGAGGCCGCTCTGCGTGAGCGCGGCCGCGACCCGGCGGCCGAGCGTCTCCGCGTCCGCGGCGGGCCCGCCCGACTCGAGCAGGCGACGCCGCTCGCCGGCCAGGGCCTCCCGCACCGCCGCGGTGAGCCGGGGACGCGGGACCCCCGCGAGCGCGCGCTGGTCGGCGAGCGCACCGATCAGCGCGTCCACCGAGGGCAGGCCGCGGAGCAGGGCCTGCGCGTCCGCGCGCCCGCCCCTACCCGCCCGCGGCAAGCTCGGTCTCCACGCGCTCCTTGACCCGCGCGATCACCTCGTGGGCCTCGCGCCGGATGGCCTCGACGCTCGCACCCTCCCCTCGTGTGCGCAGGAGCCGGCGCACCGCGTCCTCGGTGAGCCCCGCCCACAGCTCGTCCAGGTCGCGCGGCGAGAACCCCTGGCCGCGGAGCGCGGCGCTCCACTCGCGCGCCAGCTCCTGCACGAGGCGGTCCCGCTCGAGCGCCAGGCGGCGCGCGCGCTTGATCAGCTCGGGAAGCCGGGGGGCCATGGCCGATCTACTCCTTCACGAGCTGGCGGATCGAATCGAGCAGGTTCGCTTCCCAGCGCCCGGTGGAGACGCACTGGAACACCCGATCGGTCTTGAGCTTGCCGGAGCCACCGCGCCGGTACGCGTGCGTGTTCATCTTGGTGTTGACCTGGATCAGGGTGGCCCCGTCCGGCCCCGGCTGCACGAAGAGGGTGAACGAGCCGGTGGCCTCGCCCTCGAGCTGCACCTCGCCGATCCGGCCGCAGTCCGCGTAGACCCCGATGGGAGAGATGAAGTCGTCGGTCGAGATCACGCCCGAATCCTTGGCCACCACGCGCAGCGGCACGTTCTCCCCCGCGAGCGCCCGCACCAGCGCGCGCCACGTCTTGTCGTAGCCCGCGGCCGCCTCGTCGCGGTAGGGCGGCGGAGCGATCGGCGAGACGACCGGTCGCGAGCACCCGGCCAGCGCGACCATCGAGAGGGCCGCGAAGAGGGCCGTCGAGAGCGCCGCGACGTCACGGCGGGAAGGCCGCGTCATGCGCATCATTCTACGCTTCTACCCCTTGTGATGGTCGATCCCGCGATACGCGCGGATGAAACGCACGATGCGGGCCTCGTCGAAATCGTCGAAGGCGTCGAGCCGGGTCCACGCGGTGAGCGCGATGCGCGTGCGCATGCCGGGATAGGGCGCGAGGATCACCTGCGTCTCGTAGCGCCGCACGATCTCGGTCAGCTTGGCCACCAGGTCGGGGCACGCGGGGGCGCAGTGATACTGCACCATCACGCCGCCGTCCTCCAGATTGTGAACCTGCAGCTCCCGGACGATGGGCGCGGTGTGAATGCCCCACGGCGCGATGTACGGCATGTGGGGCCCCGAGGTGGGCGGGTCCGAGTTGTACGGCACGTGCGGCGCGGTGGCGAGCTCGATATGCGCGTTGCCGAGGTCCGCGAGCTTGACCCCGGGCAGATCCGCCGCCGCGCGATAGGCCCAGTAGCCGACGACGGTCGCCGCCACGATCGCGACGGTGAGCCCGGTCAGCCACAGATGGCGTCGACGACCGGCGCCGCGCCCCGGCCCGATCTTCTCCGCCGTGTCCGCCTTGTTCCTGTCCAATCGACGAATCCTCCGAGCCCCGACGGCGAAGCGGGATGGCGGAAGCGTGTGGGAGTCGAACCCACCTCCGACTTGTCTAGAGCCGGACGCCGGATTTGAAGTCCGGGAGGCCCACCGGGATCCTAGACGCCTCCGAGCCAACTTCGCCTGAAATCAGGGCGTTTCAGTGTACCACCGAGCGACGGCGCGGGAGCCGGGCCGCAGGCCCCGGCGGGGGCGCATGCTACCCTCGGCTGGTGAGCCGGATCTGGCGGTGGCTGGCACCGGCCGGCCTCGTCCTGGCGCTCCTGCCCGGAGGCCGAGCCGCCCTGGGCGACGGCGCGGGGCCGCGGCCGATCTCCCCGGCCGAGGAGCAGTTCCTGGAGCGCCACTGGCGCATGCCCATCCCGCCACAGGGCGAAGCCCCGGTCTCGTTCGCCCCCTTCGAGCGGTCGCTCGCCCCGCGGGATTGCGGAGCGTGTCATCCGACCCAGTACGAGGACTGGCGCGGGAGCATCCACGCCCGCAGCATGGGGCCCGGCATCGCGGGCCAGCTCGTGGAGCTGGCGCGGCGCGACCCGGCGGGCTCGCGCGGCTGCCTCGTCTGCCATGCCCCGCTCGCCGAGCAGTCCCCCCTGACCCGGGCCGCGACCGGGCTCGAGCCCAACCCAGGATTCGACCCCGCGTTACAGCGCGAGGGGGTCGTGTGCGCGGGCTGCCACGTGCGCGGGCATCAGCGCTTCGGGCCCCCGCCCCGGCCGGACGCCCAGGGTCTTCGCGTCCCGCGCGCGCAGCTGCCCCACAACGGCGCCACCTACACGGGCGCGTACGAGCGGGCCGAGTTCTGCGCCGCCTGTCATCAGTTCGGCCCGAGCGGCCCGAGCCTGAATGGCAAGCCGCTCGAGAACACCTACGAGGAGTGGCGGACGAGCCCGGCCGCACGCCGCGGGCTGGCCTGCCAGAGCTGCCATATGCCAGACCGGCGCCACCGGTGGCGCGGCATCCACGATCCGGAGATGGTGAAGTCGGGCGTGCGGGTGACCCTGGGGCTCGACCGCGCCCGGTACCGGGCGGGGCAGCGGCTACGAGCGACCGTGACGGTGGCGAGCGTGAACGTGGGCCACTACTTCCCGACCTACGTGACGCCGCAGGTGGTGGTCCGCGCGGTGCTGCTGGGCGCCGACGGCCGGCCGATCGCGTCGACGGAGGAGGAGGGGATCATCGGCCGCCAGGTGCCGCTCGATCTCTCGCGCGAGATCGCGGACACGCGCATCCCGCCCGGCGGACGCTTCGTGCTGCGCTACGATCGCGGGCTCGACGGGCCGGGGATCGCCCTCCGGGTGACCGTCACGGTGTACCCGGATCACTTCTACACCGGCTTCTTCGCGGCCCTCCTCGAGACGGGAGCCGGCGCGGGCGAAGCCGAGCTCCGCGACGCCCTGGAAGCGACGCGCCGCTCGCCCTTCGAGATCTTCGCGCGCGACGTGCCGCTGACCTGACGGCGGCCGGCCCGCGCCTGCCCCCCCGGCGCGGGCGACGGATCCACCGGCGCGATGTGGCCCATGTCCGGCTCGAGCTGCAGCGTATCGGCGATCTTGGTGTAGCTCGAGAACATCTGCGTCACCCCGAGCACTTCCATCACGCCGCGCTCGCCCACCCCGAGCCGCCGCATCTCGGCCAGGTGGAAGGCAGTGCCGAAGGAAGACCGGGAGGTCAGCGACACTGCGAAGGCCAGGGCCTCCTTGAGGCGCCGGGAGAGCTGGTTGTCGTCGAAGGCGCGCCGCACCGCCTGCCAGACGTCGGCCGCGTAGGCCGGGTCACGGGCCATCAGGCGGAAGGGCATCGGCACGTCGGCCGAGCGGTAGAACGCGCGGACGTCGTCGAAGAGGGCTCGCGCGTCCGGAGACGCCGTGGCCGGATCGAGCGCGGGCAGGCCGGGCGTGCTCGCGCCCAGCGCGTCCGCCACCACGTTGAGCGCGTTCGTCACACCCACCACCTGGGCGGCCTCGTACCACAGCGCGTCGTCCTTCATCCCCTGCAGCTTCCCGGCTGCAGTATGCGCGCGTACTCAGTAGTTGCAGGCGTTGACGCCGCTCACCACCGCGGCGACCATCTCCTTCTCGGCGCGAGAGAACTCGCCCGGGCTCATCGCGCGCTTCATGGCGCGCCCGTGGGGCCCGCCGAACGCGGCGTCCCACGCCATCACCCGGCTCATGGCCGGCGGCTGCGCGAAGTCGTAGCCGAACCAGAGCTTCGAGAGCTCGAAGGCCTTCTGGGCGGCCGGGGGATACTCGGATGCGTCGCGCAGTCGGACCGTGGGCATGACGTGCCTCCTGCCGGGGCTCAGCGACCGCCGGCCAGCGGTGGGAACACCGACAGCACGTCGCCCTCGACCAGCCGCTGATCCGGGGCGGCGTCACGGCCGTTGACGACGGTCAGACGCTCCAGCTGGGATGGAATCCGGAGGGAGTGTATCACCTGATCGACGGTGGTGCCGTCGGGGACGTCGAGCACCACGTTGTCCCCTCGGGTCCCCGGCGGCAGGTAGCCTCGCAGGGTCGCCGTGAGGTGGACCGCCACCTTCACGGTCTAGCGGAAGCCGCCCTGTTCCGAATCCACCTGGCGGGCGACGGCGGCGACGCGGAGCCGGTCACCGGGGAAGATGCGGGCGCCGTGCTCGAGGTCGTTCCAGCGGGAGAGCTGCTGGACGGAGACACCGTACCGCTTGGCGATGCCTCCGATCGTGTCGCGCGGCTGCACGATGTGGACGCCGGCGGTGACCCGCTCCGCGGCCTGGACCTTTCGCTTGCCGCGATCACCGGTCCGGGACGCCATCGCCGCCTTCCGCGCCTCCACCTCGCGATCGAGGCCGGCCTGCAGCGCGGGCGCGCTGCCCCGCGGGACCTTCAGGTGATACGGCGAGTCGGGCGGGGTCTGCTTCAGCCGGAGCTCCGAGTTGAGCCGGATCAGCTCCTCGAGCGGGATGCCGGAGAGCGAGGCGACGTGCTTGAGGCTGGTGGCCTTCGGCACCGTGATCTGCTCGTAGCTCAGCGGCTCGTCCGGCCTGACCGTGAAGCCGTACTGCTCGGGCTCCTGCCCGATGATGGTCACCGCGTGGATGGCCGGCACGAAGTTCTTGGTCTCGTCGCGCAGGAACCGGCTGTCGGAGAGGCTCCAGAAGTCGCGCGATCCCGTGCCCTGGATCGCCCGAAGGATCTTCATCTCGCCCGCGTTATATGCGGCCTGCACGAGCTCCCAGGAGCCGAAGGTCTTGTAGAGGTCGCTCAGGTAGTTGGCGGCCGCCACCGTGGCCTTCTCGGGGTCGAGCCGCTCATCGAGCCAGCGGTCCACGCGGAGACCGTACTGCCGCGCGGTGGGGGCCATGAACTGCCAGAGTCCCTTGGCGCCGGCGTTGGAGACGGCGACCGGGTCGAAGCCGCTCTCGATCATCGCGGTGAACACCAGCTCCTCGGGCAGCCCCTTCTGACGGAAGACGTCCAGGGCCATCGGCAGGAATCGGCCCGAGCGGGTCAGCCAGCGCTCCACCACCGCCCGCCGGTACCCGGTCTGGAACTGCCCCAGGAACCGAAGGACCTGATCGTTCTGCTGGATCTGGTAGCTGGACACTCGCTGGGGCGAGGAGGGCGTGGAGACGAGCGGCGCAGCCGAGGGCCGCTTGACCGGCTCGATCTTCACGCCAGCCGGAGCACCCGGAGTCGGCAGGAAAGAGTCCGCCCACGGATCCGACTCCACCTGCGGGGTCGCGATGTCTCCGGTGGCCAGCGGTTCGGGAGTATTCCAGTCGCCACCCAGCCCGAGTTCCGCTCCAATCGCTTCCGGCGCCGCCAGGTGACTGGCTGCGAAGGATACAAGACCTACCAGAAGGAGCCGGAATAGAAGGGTCATCGGGTCAGTAGGAAGCATGAACTTTTTATCACGGGGGAATTTGACGGTCAACAGGCCCTGCCCGAGCCGGCTCGGGAAGAATAATTCCTTGACACTCGAGAGAGGGTCCACCTATCTTAAACCGCCTTGAAGAAAGCCTTTTTTGAGATGGAGCCGATCGAAAGGAGGTGACACACACATGAGGAAGCTCGTTGCCCTGGTTGTGACGATGGCCTTCGCGCTCGGCGTGGGTCTGACGGTGCCGACCTTCGCCCAGACGCCCGCCCCGAAGGAAGAGAAGAAGGGCGAGATGATGGACAAGAAGGACGAGAAGAAGGGGAAGTCGGACAAGAAGAAGGGCGAGAAGAAGAAGTCGGACAAGAAGATGGACAAGAAGATGGACAAGATGGACGACAAGAAAGAGGAGAAGAAGTAGCGCCGCCGACGCCGTGGGGCGCCACCGCGTTCGGGGTGGCGCCCTAGCGGCGTTTCTCGTTCTGGGAGTCCTTTCCGGTCGGGGACGGGCGCGGCGCCACCGGAGACCCGGCTTCCTGTCGGGCCCCGCTCATCCACGTATTGCGATCGTTCATGGCGATCTCGACGGTCTCGTCCGGCCTGACCGCCACCCGCATCCTCCAATAGGTCACGATCGAGTAGGTCACGTTGGAGGGCACGTGGGGATAGCGCTTCGCGTCCTGGTCGCGCAGCTTGAAGCGCTTCGCAGTGTGCCCTGCCTCCCGCCACGCCAGGACCAGCCACTCCCCCGCGGGCACGTCGCCGAGCCGCACTCCACCCTGGGCGTCGGTCACCTGGGTACGCACCAGCGCGCCGCCGCCCGCCGCGAGCAGGGCCCGCTCGTAGTCCACCCGCGCGGTCTCGATCCGGCTCACCGCCTGGACGTAGGCGTCGGCCGAATCGCGCAGCCCGGCCTTCACCGCGTCGAGCTCGGCCTCGAGCGCCGCCGAGTACGGCAGGAGCGTGACCGAGACGTCCGGCTGGGGGGCCGGGGCGGCGGTCGGGCGGGTCGGCTCGACGTAGGCGCGGGCGGCCACCACCCCCGGCGCCTGCTCGGCTCCGGTCTTGAGATAGGCCCCCACGAGGTCCGTGAGGTCCACGTCCGCGGCCGGGCCGAGGCCTGGGCTCAGCAGCAGTCCCGCCAGGGCGAGCGCGACCAGGCCGGCGCGAGCCCTCACGAGGTCACCGTCTCGCGGGGCCGGGTGCGCCATCGATCGTGCATCCAGAGCCATTGCTCGGGTGCTCGGCGGATGGCCGCCTCGATCGCCCGGTTGAACATGCTCGTGTAGGTGGTGATCTCACCGTCTGCCGGCGGCGGCAGGGCCGCGCTCACGTCCATGCAGTGCCGGCCGTTCGGTTCGCGGCGCAGGAAGATCGGCACCACCGGGGCGCCCGTGCGCAGGGCCAGCAGCGCGAGCCCCTTCGAGGTGGACGCCGGGGAGCCGAAGAAGGGGACGAACACACCCTCGGCGCGGGTGGCGTTCTGGTCGAGGAGGATGCCTACCATGCGCTGACGCCTCAGCGCGGTCAGGACCTCCCGCACCGCCTGCCGCTTGACGATGAGCTCGGCCCCACTCCGGCGCCGGAAGCGGGCCGCCAGGTCCTCGAGGAGCGGGTGATCGAGCGGGCGCATCACGATGGACAGTGGCACCCCGGTCAGGCCGTGGGCGGCGGCCAGGAGCTCCCAGTTGCCGAAGTGGGCGGTGAGGACGAGGACCCCCCGGCCGTGAGCCGCCGCGGCCTGGAAATGCTGGAGTCCCTCCACTCGAACCCGCGAGATCATGACGTGGGTAGGACGGAGGAAGTAGCGGCACGCTTCGACCAGGTTCATGCCGACGTGCTGGAACGACCGGCGCCCGAGGCGCCGGATCTCGGCGGGCGGTCTCTCCCCGCCGAATACGCGGTGGAGGTTGTCGAGCGCCACT
>DATFUK010000438.1:0-4113 GCA_035260865.1 Candidatus Methylomirabilota bacterium
CGGTGAAGTCGGGTGCGGTGTCTCCGAGTCTCAGCGACATGCGTGGGTCCTCCTGGTGTGCGGGTGGTGGTTCAGCAGTTGACGTACTTCGAGCTGACCAGCGGCGAGACGCGCCCGTCGTCGGCCCACGTCTTGCGGTGCAGCCCGTGGAGATCCTTGCCGTACACGTGGATCTCCACCGTGTCACGCGTGGTCGGGTTGTGCATGGCGTGCACCTCGTCGGTGGGCGGCACCAGGCGCGATACCGCGCCGGCCCCGTGACGGGTCACGCTCTGGACGGCCAGGGTGGCGTTGCCGCCCGGCCCCTCGGTCACGCGATAGCGTGTCTCCTCGATCTCGTTGTCGATGACGCCGATCACGCCCCAGGTCTCGTGGTTGTGGGCGCCCGCCCGGTCCCCGGGCCGCCACACCACCGAGGTCACGTTGAAGCGCGGGGCGCGGTGGAGCATGAAGCGTCCGCGCCCCCCGTCCGGGGCGCGCCCGCGGAACCGGGCGGGGATCGCGTCGGGATTCTGCGCGAGCCGGCCCAGGAGCGGCGCGATCTGGGCGGTGATGGCTTCGGGCGCGGTCTCGCGCTGGGTGATCCGGTCGAGATCGGCCACGAACTGCTCGAGGGTGTAGGTCTCGGACGCCACCGTCGGCTCTCCAGTCAGGGGACGACGGGCGTGTCGCGGCGGCCGCCCCACTCGGTCCAGGAGCCATCGTACACCGCGGCGTCGCGCCGGCCGAGGCGGTACATCGCGAGCGCCAGCACCGCCGCGCTCACCCCGGAGCCGCAGGTGGCGACCACCGGGCGCGCCAGGTCGAGGCCTGCGCCCTGGAAGGCGCCGCGCACGTCCGCCTCCGGGCGCAGCCGGTCGTCGTCGGGCGAGAACAATTCGTTGTACGGCAGGTTCAGGCTCCCGGGAATGTGGCCGCCCCGGAGGCCGGGACGGATCTCGGGCTCGGTGGCCGCGAAGCGCCCGCGCGAGCGCGCGTCGATGATCTGCGCGTCGCGCCGCTCGAGCGTGGCGAGCACGCGGTCGAGATCGGCCACCAGCTCCTTGTGGAGCGTGGTCGCGAAGGGCCGCGGGGCCGGGGAGGGCGTGCCCGCGTCGAGCGGCCGGCCCTCCTTCGTCCACTTGGCCGCGCCGCCGTCGAGCACCGCCACGCGCTCGTGACCGAACACGCGGAACGTCCACCATACGCGCGCGGAGGCGATGAGCCCGCGCCCGCCGTAGGCCACGACCCGGTCGCCGGTGCCGATGCCGAGCGCGCCGACCGCGTCTGCGAAGGCGCGAGGATCCGGCAGCATGTGCGGCAGGGGGTTGGCGTGATCCGAGATGGTCTCGATGTCGAAGAAGACCGCGCCGGGCAGATGCGCGTGCTCGAACTCGGCGCGCGCGTCGCGCTTGAGATGGGGGAGATAGAAGGTGGCGTCCACCACCTTGAGGTCGGGCTCGCCCAGATGGGCGGCCAGCCACTCGGTGCTCACCAGCGGATCCGGGCCGAACCCGGTCATCGCGGGGGCAGCAGCTCGTGCGGGCTCACCCCGCGCTGGTCGAGCGCCTCTTCCCAGCGGAGGTAGGCCTCCATCGCGGCGCGCCCGCGCTCATAGGGTTTCTGCACCACGTCGTCCGTCTCGCCGAGCATGGTGCCGGTTCCGGTCTCCACCGGAAGCCCGGCCGCTTTCCAGGCGGCGAGCCCGCCCTCCAGCACGCGGGCGGCGGCGTAGCCCATGCGCCGGAGCGTCGCGGCGGCCAGCGTGGACTGCACGCCGTCGGTGCAGGTGACGAGCACCGCGGCGCGCGTGTCGGGCACCGCGCCCCCGATGAGGAGCTCGAGCCGGCCCCGCCCGATCCACCGGGCGCCGGGCACGTGCCCGCGGACATAGGCGTCGCTCGGGTCCACGCTCAGCACCACCGCGTCCCCGACCGGCCCGGGCGGCACCTGTTCGACCACGCGGCGGGCCGCGTCGAAGCCGAAGGGCGTGACGGCCGGCTCGCCGGTCTCGAGCGGGCGCCCCGAGCGGGCCCACGCGGGCACGCCACCCTCCAGCACCGCCACGTGGGGGAAGCCCATGCGCTTGAGCCAGCCCGCGGTCATGACCGAGCGGCCGAAGCCGTCACAGATCAGGACCAGCCAGCCCGCGCGCACCGCCATGTTGTCGTCGGTGGCCTGCACCGCCTGGCCGCCCGGCACCCAGCTCGAGCCGGGCACGTGCCCGGCGTCGTACTCCTCCCGGGTCCGCACGTCGAACATGGTCACGTTCTCGCGCTCGCGCCGGCTCCAGCGCTCCGCGACCGCGTCCGCGGAGACGAGCGGGATGCCGTCCTCCGCGGCCACGCGGGTGGCGATCTCGACCGCGCGCGCGCGGCTCCGGTCGGACGGCGCGGGCGGCCAGCGGGTCGCGCCGCGCTCGAGCTCGAGGCCGTCGAGCTGCCAGCCCATCGTGCCGTTCTTGACCGCCACGATCGGATTGGGCAGCCCCATGCGGCGCAGGGACTCCGCGCCCAGATAGGAGCGGGTCCGCCCGCCGCAGTGCACGACGATGGTCTGCTCGGGGCTCTTGACGAGCTCGCCGATGCGGAGCACGAGCTCGCCGCCGGGCATGCTCCACGCGCCGGGCAGGCAGCCGCGCGAGTACTCCTCGGGCGTTCGGGTGTCCACGATCACCATGTCGCGGCCCGCCGCCATCTGCGCGGCGAGCTCGAGGCAGGTGACCTCGGGCGTCTTGAAGTCGTGCAGCACGCGCTCGCCGAAGACCTTGCTCGGCACGTTGAGGCCCTGGACCACCGGCTGGCCGGCGCGCCGCCAGGCCTCGAGCCCGCCGGCCAGCACGAAGACCTCGGTGTAGCCCATCTCGCCGAGCGTGGCTGCGGCGAGCGCGGAGAGGCTCCCATCGTCGTCGTAGAGGACGATCAGCGTCCCGGGCGCGGTCACGAGGGCGGGCAGGCGCAGCTCGATGAGCCGGCGGGGCAGGGGGGTCGCGCGATAGATGTGACCGCGCTCGAAGGCGGCGCGCTCGCGCACGTCCAGCAGGGCATGCGGGGAGGGCTGCTCGAGGAGGGTGGCGAGCTGCTCGGGAGAGATCGCGGCGGCGGTCATCCCTCGGACGCTAAACGCGGGGCCTGGCGTCTGTCAAGCGGTGACGGCCGCCATGGCCTCGACCGCGGCGTCGATCTGCTTGCGCGAGACGTCGAGGTGGGTGACCGCGCGCAGGCGGCTCTCGCCCATCACGCTGAGCCGCACGTTCGCGGGGGTGGCCAGCAGCCGGTCGGCCAGGGCCTGGGCGGTGAGCCCGGTGCCGGCCACGTCGAAGATCACGATGTTGGTCTCGACGTGGGCCGGGTCGAGCGCGATCCCGCGCAGGCCCGCGATGCCGCGGGCGAAGGCCTTGGCGTTGTCGTGGTCCTCCGCGAGCCGGCTCACGTGGTGGCGGAGCGCGTAGACGCCTCCCGCCGCGATGATGCCGGCCTGCCGCATGGCGCCGCCCAGCGCCTGCTTGTAGCGCCACGCCTCCTCGATGAAGGCGCGCGAGCCGGCCAGGCACGCGCCGACCGGGGCGCCGAGGCCCTTGCTGAAGTCGATCCAGAGCGAGTCCACCAGCGCGGCGTAGGCGCGCGCGGGGGTACCGGACGCCACCACCGCGTTGAGCAGGCGCGCCCCGTCCATGTGGGTCGCGAGGCCGAGCCCGCGGGCGGCGCGGCTCACGTCCTCCACCTGGGCCAGCGACCACACCCGGCCGCCACCCAGGTTGCTGGTGTTCTCCACCGAGACCAGGCGGGTGGGGGGCATGTAACGCGAGCGGGGATGCATCCCGGCGCGCACCTGGGCGCCGGTGAAGACGCCGCGGTCGCCGTCGAGCGAGGACATGAGCACGCCCGAGAGCAGACCGGGGCCGCCGCCCTCGAAGTGGATGAGGTGCGAGGTGCGGTCGGCCAGCACCTCGTCGCCCGGCCGCGTGTGCACCTTGACCGCGATCTCGTTGCACATGGTGCCGGAGGGGAGGTACAGCGCCGCTTCCTTGCCCAGGAGATCGGCGACCATCTGCTGCAGCAGGTTCACGGTCGGGTCCTCGCCCTTCTGCTCGTCGCCCACCTCGGCCTCGCACATGAAGCGGCGCATGTCGGG
>DATFUK010000439.1:0-3464 GCA_035260865.1 Candidatus Methylomirabilota bacterium
CGGGGTGCGGATTCGCGGCACTCGGACTCTGCTTCACCGCGCTCGTGCCCACGATCGACCACATGAACCTGCCGGTGTTCCTGCTCGTGCTGCCGATGGGGCTGCTCTCGTCGACCTACTTCCCCCTCGTGCATCCCGTGCTGGTCGCGCTGAACGTGGTGAACCCGCTCCATCACCTGGCCCAGGTCTTCCGGGGCATCCTGCTCGGGGGCCCGGTGGTGGGACACCTGGCCGGCGTGGTGATCCTTTCGGCCCTGCTGCTGGGGATCCTGGTGCCGCTCGATCTCCGCCTCCTGCGGCGGCGGGTGCTCGGCGATTAGCTACGGGCTCTCCACGCGCTCGGGCGGCGCGGTCGGCTTCACCAGCGCGGCGCGGATGCGATCGAAGCGCTTGACGATCTCCCCGCGGAGCTGGCGCCGGCCGATCGTGCGCTTCAGCTCCCCGCCGAGGCCCGCCACCTGGTCGGTGGAGACGCGATTGCTCGAGAACACGAGCACCCCGTCCTCGTACGGCACCGCGCCGGAGAGGATCTGGCTCGCGTTGTAGGAGTGGCCCACGTAGACGTGCCGCTCGACGTAGAGCGCGAGCTGGGGCGTCACGTCCACCAGGTGGTGGATCAGGATCGGGTCGGGCCGGCCCTGCACCTGGCGCTTCACCCAGTAGAACTGGCTGATCGCGGTGGGGCTCTGCTCGGCCGGGAAGCGCAGCAGCGCCTCCGCGAGGCGCGGCATCACGTGGGCGACGATCCGCGCGTCCCCCGCGGCCACCCTCAGCACCGCGGCCGGGTCGCTCACGCCCCCCCGCCGCGCGTAGGGCGCCTCGCCGTCGAGCCCGCGCGCCTGGAACTGTTGCGCGCGCTGCAGGAGCAGAACCCGCCACTGCGCGGCGCCGCTCTCCGCCACCGCCGCCCGGTCGGCACCGCGCGCAGGCCGGGCCGCGCGGAAGGCCTCGATCTCCGCCGCGGACAGATTGAGCCGCCCGCCGGGCCCCGCGTCGAAGGCGTCCTGCGCCTCCGCGATGTCGCCGCCCGCGAGCTTGTAGCCGGCGAGCGCGGCCACCGTCGCGCCGGGAGCCAGCGGCCCCGAGGCGATGATGCTCGGCTCCTTCAGCACGATGTCCGGGCTCGTGAGCGCCTCGGCCACGCGGGCCAGCTCGACGGGGAGGTACATGGCCACGCCCGCGCCCAGCTCCGTCTCGCTGGACTCGGCGACCTGGTAGCCGATGGTCTCGCCGGCCAGGAGGCGGCGGCGCTGCTCCGGGGAGAGACGTCGAACGTCGAGGGCCTGGCCGTCGTCCGCCGCCGGGGCGTCGGCCGCCTCGACGGGAAACGGCAGGCAGAGCAGGCCGGCGAGGGCGGCCGCCCTGCTCAGTCGAGCGAGCATGCCCTATCTTAAGTGATCCGGCTCAGACAGCCCCCTCGGGAATATTGACCAGGCTCCGCACCCACCGACCGGGGACCATGGCGATCACCCGCCGGATCCTCCGCCGGGTCGTCTCCGAGAGCTTGCGCTCCATGCGGTTGATGAAGCGGCGGGTCCGGTCGCTGGCCAGGCCCAGGAAGACCAGGCCGGCCGCGTAGAATGGCAGGCCGGTCATGATCGGGATGAGCCAGCCGACCACGCCCAGCGCGAAGCACACGAGCGCGGCGACCAGGAAGACGATGCGCAGCCAGAAGGGATGACGCCCGTCGTGCGCGCGGAGGAGGTCCGGCAGCGGGGCTGTCACGCCACGCCCGATCTGGTGTACGATACGCCGCGCCAAGGAGGAGCCAATGCCCGAGTCCGTTCCGTCCTCTCTCATCATCGATGCATTCAAGGAGATTTTCCAGTCGGAGCGAAAAGGCGCCAAGCGCCAGGATCCGCTCGGCTGGATCATCAGCGTGCCCGACACGCACCAGAAGAGCGTGCTGGCCGCGCTCGACAAGGAGCGGAGCCTGCGCGTCCTCACGTGCTCGACCGAGGACGACGCCAACGCGGTGGCCGCGGGGCTCTACATGACCGGCGAGCCGGTGATCGTGATGATCCAGCACGCGGGGCTCTACGCGAGCGTGAACACGATCCGCGGCATCTCGATGGACGGCAAGATTCCGATCTTCTACATGATCGGGCTGCTGAGCCGCGAGAAGGACAAGGACCCCAAGGACTCGCGGCATTCCATGGTCCGCTTCGCCGAGCCGCTGCTGGACGTGTTCAGCATCCCCCACGCCCGCATGGAGGGCCCGGACGACGTGAAGCTGATTCCCGAGTACTACCGGAAGAGCCGCGAGCGGAAGGGCCCCGCCGCGATACTCGTCGGCCTGGAGACCGCGTGATGATGAAGCCGGAGGAGCTTCTCACCCTGATTCAGGCCGCCCGCGGCAACGCGATCTGCGTGCCCACCATGACCACCGGACCGGCGTGGCGCCAGATCGCGCCCGACGATCTCTCGGTCGGCTGCGTGGGGTTCATGGGCGGCGCCTCCGCCATGGGATTGGGCCTGGCCCTGGGCGCGCCCGACCGTCGGGTGGTCGTCTTCGACGGTGACGGCTCGCTGCTGATGCAGCTCGGCTCGCTCGCCACCATCGCGGGCGCGGCCCCGCGCAACTTCACGCACCTGCTCTTCAAGAACGGCGTCTACCATACGTCCGGCTCGCAGGAGACGCCGGGCGGGCCGGGGACGGACTTCGCGGCGATGGCCAAGGCGGCGGGCTACCGCAACGCGTACACCATCACCACGATCGAGGACTTCAAGAAGCGCCTGCCCGGCTTCTTCACCGAGGAGGGCCCGATCATGGTGCAGCTCATCACCGGCCTGGCCGGGAGCACGCCGATGAATTCGCCGCCCGGCACGCCCTTCCCCAAGCAGGTGGCCGACCTGCGCGCGAAGGTGACCGGCGCGCGCTAGGCTACCCGACGCGGGTGCCCTCGATCACGGCGACCCGGGCGGGCGTGGGGACGATCCGGGTCAGGGTGAAGCCGGCCGTGTCGTAAAGGGCGCGGAACTCGGACTCCGAGCGCTGGCGGCCGCCGGTGTTGACCAGCATGTTCACGTCGTTGGCGGCTGCGCCCCGGCTCTCGAGCGACTGGTCGATCCGGGGCGGGTAGATGCCCTCGACGATCAGCAGCCTGCCGTGCGCGGGCATCACGCGATGGCAGCTCCGGAGGATCGCCGCCGCCTGCTCGTCCGTCCAGTCGTGGATGACGTGCTTGAGGAGATAGGCGTCGCCACCCTCGGGCACCGCCTTGAAGAAGTCGCCGCCGACCGCCCGGCACCGCCCGGTCAGCCCGCTCGCGGCGATCTGCTTCGTCGCCCGCTCGGCGGCCGCGGGCAGGTCGAACACGATCCCGCGCAGGGCCGGGTTCGCCTGTAGCAGGCCGATCAGGAGCGCGCCGTTGCCGCCTCCGACGTCCACGACGGTCTCGAAGGCGGTGAAGTCGTAGGCGCCGGCGACCGCCACCGCGATGAATCGTGTGAAGTTGGCCATC
>DATFUK010000440.1:0-8963 GCA_035260865.1 Candidatus Methylomirabilota bacterium
CCGAGAGCCCGCCGTTGCCGGTCAGGCGCAGCAGCCGCACCCGCGCGTCGCGCTCGTGGAGGGCCCGCGCGATCGCGGGGGTCGCGTCGGTGCTGCCGTCGTCGACGATGATGACCTCGGCCGGCCGGTCGATCGCGTCGAGCACCGGACCCAGCTCGGCCCAGAGCTGCCCCAGGCTCTCCGCCTCGTTGAAGGCGGGTAGCACCACCGACAGCTCGGGCGCGGGCACGCTCACGCGCGCGGCCCCAGCAGGACCATCCGGACGCGGGCCACGCGGTCGGCCAGCAGCACCTGCCAGCGGGCCTCGTGGGCCGCGCGCAGCGTCGCCCACCGCTCCTCGCGCATCAGGACCACGTCGCCCGGCCGCGGCGCGGCCAGGCGCGCGGCCAGATCGGGCAGGCCGGGGAGCTCCTCGACCGGCCTCCGCAGGTAGAAGTCATACACGAGCCCCGCGTCGAGATACGTGATGATGCGCGGCTCGGGCGGCAGCCGCTCGATGACAGCCGTGGCGAAGCCGCGGATATTGCTGCGCTCGGCATAGCGTCCTGGATATGTCCCTCCCTCGACGATCAGGATACCGCCGAGGGCCAGCGCCAGCACCAGAGTGGCGGCCACGCCCGATCTCCGGACGGCCAGCACTCCCAGGGCGGCCACGGGGCCGGCGGCCATGAGCGCGGCGATCAGGCCGCGCGGCCAGCCGGGCCCCGGAATGAAGTCGTCCCCGCCGGGTCCCATCCGAATCAGGACCATGGCCGCCGCCACCGCCATGAGCGCGGCTCCGGCGAACGACACCAGGAGTACCCGCCGGCCGCGTCCCGACGGCTCGGCCGGCGCGCGCGCCAGCAGCTCGGCGACCAGCAGCGACAGCGGCGGCAGCACCGGCAGGAAGTAGCGGGCCCGCTGCTCGGCGGAGAAGCTGACCGCCACCGCGATGACCACGGTCCACACCAGGAGCGGCCGCCGGAGCGGATCGCGATCGCGCCACCACCACCAGACCGCGGCGGGCACGAAGAGCAACCAGGGCAGGAATCGCACCAGGTTCTCCTGCAACGACTCGAGCCGGGAGCCGGCCTTCTGGCGGAAGTACCAGTCCCCGTAGTGGCCGACCACGACGCCGCCCACGTAGCTCCGCTCGGTCTGCAACAGGTAGGGCAGGAGCCACGGCAGGCTCGCGAGCGCGAGGATAGCGATCCCCACCGGCAGGCGCAGCCACCGGAGACCGCGCCGCCAGCCGTCCTCGACCAGCACGATCGCGAGCGCGGCCCCCAGCCCCATCAGGGCCGCCGGCCCCTTGGTGGCGAGCGCCCCGGCCACGCACAGGTAGAACCCGACCAGGCGCGGCAGCGGCACGGGCGCCCGCCGCGCGGTCAGCAGGAAGTAGAGCGCCCACGCGAGCCACGCGGTCATCATCATGTCGGAGAAGACCTGGTGCGACATGAAGTAGAAGAAGGGCGCGGTGGCGAGCACGAGCGCTCCGGCGAGCCCGACCGAGCCCCCCCACAGGCGCGCGCCGAGCGCGATGACCGCGACCAGCGTGGCGAGGGCGGCGAGCACCGAGGCGAGCGGCGCGGTGACGTCGTTGACGACGCCGAAGGGCTTGGCGAGGAGCGCGACCGTCCAGAAGTAGAGCGGCGGCTTGTTCAGGTAGATCACGCCGCGCACCCGGGGGAGCAGCCAGTGATGCGACTCGACCGCCTCCCGGGCGAGCAGGGCGAAGCGGGCCTCGTCCTGGTTGGCGAGCGGGCGGCGGCCCACCGGAAGCGCGTACACCACGAGAGCGGAGGCGAGCAGCAGCGCGGCGAGTGCCCCCGCGCGGGCCCGGCTCAGAGCACCCTCGCGCGGCGCGCCCGCTCCGCGATCTTCCGGGCGCGGGTGAGATGCGGCATGTCCATCATCTGCCCCTTCCACGCGAAGGCCCCCGCGCCACGCCGCGCCTGCTCCTCGAAGGCGGCGATGAGGGCCACCGCCTCTTCCGCGTCCGCCCGGGACGGCGTGAACTCGGCGTTGATCACCTCGATCTGGCCCGGGTGGATGGAGATCTTGCCGCTGAAGCCCATCGCGACCCCTTCCCGGCATTCGCGGCGGAGCCCGTCCAGGTCCGGGATGTCGGTGAAGACGGTGTCGAGGGCCTCCACCCCCGCGGCCGAGGCGGCCACCGCGCACATCACGCGGGCGTAGCGCGGGATGTCGAGATAGCGGCCCTGCTCGTCGCGGGTGCGGGGCAGCCCCATGGCCGCCGAGAGATCCTCGATGCCCCAGGACACCGCGACGATGCGGGGGCTCGCGGCCGCGATCTCCTTGATGTTGAGCAGGCCCTCGGGGGTCTCGGTGGCGATCAGGACCAGACGCGTCGAGCCGAACGGCACCCCGTGGCGCTGCTCGAGCGCGTCGAGCATGGCGGCGACGCGACGGACGTCCTCGGCCCGGCGCGGCTTCGGGACGACGTAGCCGTCGGGGCGCCCCGCGATGGTCTCGGCGAGGTCCGCCTCGGCGTGGTCGGTGAAGACGGGATTCATCCGGATCCAGCGCTCGCGGCCGCCGAAGTCGAGCGTCTCGAGCCAGCGCCGCACGATGGGCCGGGTGGCCGCCTTGCGGTCGGGCGTCACCGCGTCCTCGAGATCGAGGATCAGGCCGTCGGCGGGGAGGGTGAGGGCCTTGGCGATCATCCTCTCGTTGCCGCCGGGCACGAAGTGGAGCGACCGTCGCATGCGTGGAGCCGGCGCCCTCAGGCGCCCCGGCGCCGCATCATGGCGGCGCGCCGGCAGGTCATCACCACGTCGCCGTGCTGGTTGCGCGCCCGGTGCTCGAAGATCACGATGCCCCACTGCGGCCGCGACCTCGACTCCCGCTTCTCGACGACCTCGGTCTCCGAGTAGATGGTGTCGCCGTGGAAGACCGGCTTGGGGAACTCGACCTTCTCGAAGCCCAGGTTGCCCACGGTGGTGCCGAGCGTGGTTTCGCCGACGCTCAGGCCCACCGCGATGCCGAGGGTGAGCAGGCTATTGACGAGCGGCTTGCCGAACTCGGCCTTCTGGGCCGCGTGGAAGTCCACGTGCAGGGGCTGCGGGTTCATGGTGAGGCAGCTGAAGAACACGTTGTCCGACTCGGTGATGGTGCGCCCCGGCTGGTGGGTGTAGACCTGGCCCAGCTCGAGCTCCTCGAACAGCTTGCCTGGCATGTCTGGCCTCCTGGAGCTGGGCCGGACGGCTCAGCGGGTGGGACCGCGGGCGGCGTCCAGCTCCGCGATCACGCGGGCACTCGAGTCCACCCGCCCGAGCAGCCGCTGGAAGTTCTGGCACGCGGCCTCGTGGAGCTGCCGACTCGCCGCGCCGCAGCCGTCCTCCACCAGCAGGCAGCGGAAGCCCCGATCGGCCGCGTCCCGCGCGGTGCCCTCGACGCACGAGTTGGTGGACACCCCGGTGAAGATGAGCTGCTCCACGCCCCAGGCGCGGACGAGCCGCTCGAAGCCCGAGGAGTGGAACGCGCTCATCGTCGTCTTGTTGAGCACGGGCTCGTGCGGCCGGGGCGCGAGCGCGTCGAGGATCTCGTGCTCCCGCCGGCCCCGGGTATTGCCCACCGCCTCCGCCATCGGCCGCATGTGCGGCGGCAGGTCGCTGTAGTCCGGCAGCTCCGAGCCCACCGTGAGGAAGATCACCCGCAGGCTTCGCTCGCGGAACGCGGCGAGCAGCGACTGGATGGTGGGCACGAGGACGGTCTCGATGCGGTCGAAGCGCTCGGTACCCTGCGCCTCGCGGCCCTGGTCCTTCAGGAGGCGGCCCAGGCCCTCGTGGCGTGAGCCGCTCGCGTACTGCATGTCGACCACCACCAGCGCGACCTTGGCCGGATCGAGCCGGAAGCCCGGATTGAACTGCTGTGCATAGTCTGGCGACCCGACGCCGGAGGCGAGGGGAGCGGATATGGGATCCGGGACGGCTGGCATGAGGCGGGAGCTAGCAGGCGGGCCGACGGAGCACGGCCGGGTCGATCTTCCGCGACACCCACTGCCCATCGCTCGGGCTGCCGAGCAGGCGGCCGCGCTCCGCGATGACCTTGCCGCGAAGCAGGGTCATGACGGGCCAGCCCGAGACCGCCCAGCCTTCCCAGGGACTGTAGTCCGTCACGTGGAAATCGTCGCGGGTCAGCGTCTTGCGAATCGTGGGATCGATCAGCACGAGATCAGCGTCGCTGCCCGGGGCGATGACGCCCTTCTTGGGATACAGCCCGAGAATCCGCGCCGCGTTGGTGGCGGTGACATCGGCGAAGCGGGTGAGCGACATGCCGCGCTTGACCACACCCTCGGTGTAGCCGATGCCGATGCGCGCTTCCGCCCCCACGTTACCGCCGGTCACGTCCTCGATGGTGCGGCCCTTGAGCTTGAGCTCGAGGCTCGTCGGGTACTCGTCGGTGGCGAGCGTGGAGAGCCCGTCGTGCACCAGACCCTCCCAGAGCGCCTGCTGGTCCTCCGGGAACTTGAGCGACGGGTAGGTGTGCGAGCAGAACCCGCGCGGGGTCTTGTAGTACTCGGCGTTGAAGCAGGCGTACTGGTGCAGGGTCTCGCCGTAGACCGGCAGCCCCTGGGACCGGGCCTCCGCCACCGACTCCACGCCCTCCCGGGCGGAGACGTGGACGAAGTAGACGCCGGCCCCGCTCGCCCGGGCGAGCGCGATCGTGCGCTTGAACGCGAGCAGCTCCGAGAGCTTGGTGTGGACGAGATGGAGGTTGCTTCCCTCCATGCGCCCTTCCTCGCGGAAGCGCTCGTAGTTGAACTGGACGAGATCCTCGTCCTCGCCGTGCACGACCATGATGCCGCCCGCCTTCGCGACCTTCTCCATCGCGAAGTGTATGCGCCCGAAGTCGATGCGGTTACCCGCGCGCTTGGGATGCGGCGGCAGCACGTTGGTGGTGAAGACCTTGAAGCTCGGGTATCCCGCCTGGACCGCCTCCCCGATCTGGTCGAAGACCCGGATCGGCAGCGCCCCCGCGAGCGTGAGGTGGAAGGCGTAGTCCACGTAGGAGTTGCCCTTCCACCGCGCCGCGCGCTGCTCGATCACCGGCTGGATATCGAGGCCCGGGCGCACGTAGGCGAAATCGATGTGGGTGGTGGTGCCGCCGCACGCCATGCCCTTGGTGTCGTCCTCGGGACCCAGGGTGATCGCGGGCTCCTCGGGATGCGACATGATCCCGTGGGCCAGGTGCGCGTGGGGCTCGACGCCGCCGGGCGAGACGATCTGACCCGCCGCGTCGATGACGCGGGCGCCCTCGGTGGGGAGCGTGCCGGGCGCGCCGATCACCGCGATCCGCTCCCCCTGCACACCCACGTCCCACAGGCCGACGCCCTGCGGCGTGATGACCTGCCCGTTGCGAATCACGAGATCGAGCACGGAGGGAGCCTAGCTCAGGTGGCGCGCGGCCGTCAACGCTCGAACGCTCACGCCAGGGCGGGCCGGCGCCGGTGCCACGCGGTCGCGCGCTCGTACGCGTCGCCCAGCCGCAGGAGCGCCGCTTCCTCGAAGGGACGCCCCACGAGCTGCATCGCGAGCGGACGTCCGTCGGCGGACGCCCCGCACGGCAGCGACAGCGCGGGCAGGCCGAGCGCGTTGAACGGGCGGGTGAGCCGCGAGAAGCGCCCCATGCGGGCGACCACGTCGGCGGACGCGCCCGCCTTGGCGTCGGCCAGCGCCGGCGCGGGCTCCGGAATGGTGGGGGTGACCAGCACGTCGACGCGGGAGAACACCACCTCGATGAACTCGCGCGTGTACCGCGCGCGGAGCCGCTGGCCCTGCAGATACTCGTAGGCGCTCACGGTCAGGCCGGGGGTCAGCCGGTCGCGCACCGCGGGCTGCAGCTCGCCCGGCCGCTCCTTGAGGAGGCGCGAGTGGATCGTCGCGCTCTCCGCGCGCACCATCACGTTGCTGCACGCCTCGACCATCGGACCCGG
Organism: Candidatus Methylomirabilota bacterium; assembly: GCA_035260865.1. GTDB lineage: Bacteria > Methylomirabilota > Methylomirabilia > Rokubacteriales > CSP1-6 > CAMLFJ01. The sequence continues at coordinate 5,939 of DATFUK010000440.1, forward strand.
ATCCGGCACCGCCACCGGCTCGACCGCCGCGCCGAGCTCGCGCAGCGCGGCCACCGCCTCCGCGAGCGCGCCCGACACCGCCGCGTCGAGGCGCTCGGCGTAGAAGCCGCCCGCCACGCCCACCCGCAGCCCGCGCACCCGGCCGTCGAGCGCGGCCAGGTAGTCGGGGACGGCCCGGCGGCTCGACGTCGCGTCGAGCGGATCGTGGCCCGCGATCAGGCCCAGCATGAGCGCGGCGTCGCGGGTGGTACGGGTGAGCGGGCCCACGTGATCGTAGGACCACGACAGCGGCATGACGCCCGCGCGGCTCACCCGGCCGTAGGTGGCCTTGAGCCCCACCACCCCGCAGCACGCCGCGGGCAGCCGGATCGAGCCGCCGGTGTCGGTGCCGAGCGCGCCCGCGGCGAGGGCCGCGCCCACCGACGCCCCCGAGCCGCTGCTCGAGCCGCCGGAGACGTGGCCGAGCCGCCACGGGTTCTGCACGTCGCCGTGATGCGCGTTGTCGCCGAAGGGCCCCAGCGCGAGCTCGGTCATGTTGAGCTTGCCGAGCGTGATCGCACCGGCCGCGACGAGCCGCGCCACCGCGGTGGCGGGCGGCGCGCCCACGAAGTAGTCCGCGGTGCGCGTGCCGCACGAGGTGGGCAGCCCCGGGATCAGGCAGAGATCCTTGTGGGCGAGCGGGACGCCGTGGAGCGGCCCGCGCCACGCGCCCGCGGCCGCCTCGCGCTCGAGGGCCTGCGCGGCGGCCAGCGCCCCGTCGCCGTCCACCGTGATGAACGCGCGCAGGGTCGGGTCGAGCTTCGCGATGCGGTCGAGATACGCGCGGGTCAGCTCGACCGGCGAGAGCCGCCCGCTCCGCACGGCGGCCGCGAGCTCGGTGATCGGCGAGAAGAGCAGGTCGTCCATGATCACATCCCCCACGGTTACATCCCGAGGTAGGCACGTTGCACGTGCTCGTTGTCGAGGAGGTCGCGGCCGGCGCCCGAGAGGACCACGCGCCCGTTCTCGAGCACGTAGCCGCGGCCGGCCAGGGCCAGGGCCTGGCGCGTGTTCTGCTCCACCAGCAGCACGGTGGTGCCCGCGCGATTGATCTCGGCCACGATGGCGAAGATCTCCTGCACGATCTTGGGCGCGAGCCCGAGCGACGGCTCGTCCAGCATGAGGAGGCGCGGGCGGGCCATGAGCGCGCGGCCGATGGCCAGCATCTGCTGCTGGCCCCCCGACATGGTCCCGGCGGCCTGCCGTCGCCGCTCGGCCAGGATCGGGAAGAGGCCGAGCACCCGCTCCAGGCTCTCCCGCCGGTGCGAGCGCGCCGCCCGGGTGTAGGAGCCGAGCTCCAGGTTCTCGAGCACGGTGAGGCTCGGGAAGATCTTGCGGCCCTCCGGCACCTGCACCACGCCGTGCTCCACCACCGCGTGGCACGGCAGCCGATCAAGGCGCGCGCCGTCGAACAGAATCTCCCCCGCCCGCGGGCGCAGCAGCCCGGAGATCGCGCGCAGCATGGTCGTCTTGCCCGCGCCGTTGGCACCGACCACCGAGAGGATCTCCCCGGCCTCGATGGCGAGATCGACCCCGCGCAGCGCGGGCAGGTCGCCGTAGGCCACGTCCACCCCGCGGAGCGCGAGCAGGCTCATCGCCGTTCCTCCACCGCCGCCTCGCCCAGGTAGGCCTCCACCACGCGCGGGTCGCGCGCCACCGCCGCGGGGACGCCCTCGGCGATCTTCTCGCCATGATGCAGGACCACGAGGCGGTGCGACAGGGCCAGGATCGCGCGCATCACGTGCTCGATGATGAGCAGGCTCACCCCGCGCTCGTGGATGCGGCGGATCAGCCCGATGATCGCCTCGATCTCGGTCGGGTTCAGCCCGGCCATGACCTCGTCGAGCAGCAGCAGGCGCGGGCCGGTGGCGAGCCCGCGGGCCACCTCGAGGCGCTTGCGATCGGCGAGGGTGAGGTTGCGGGCGGGCACGTCGCGGCGGGGCCCGAGCCCGACGAAATCCACGATCTCCGCGGCCTGCCGCCGGGCCGTCCCGACGTCGCGGGCCCGGTTGAAGGCGCCCACCATCACGTTCTCGAGCGTGGTGAGCCCGGCGAAGGGCTGCACGAGCTGGAACGTCCGCGCGAGGCCCCGGCGGCAGATCGCGTGGGGCTTGAGCCCGACCAGGGACGCGTCCTCGAAGGTGATCGCGCCGTCGCTCGGCGCGTGAAAGCCCGCGATGAGGTGGAACACGGTGGTCTTGCCCGCCCCGTTGGGCCCGATGAGGCCGACGATCTCGCCGGGCGCCACCGTCAGATCGAAGCGGTTGACGGCCTGCAGGCCGCCGAAGCGCTTGCTGAGCCCGCGGATCTCGAGCCCCCCGCTCACGCCGGATGCCCCCGCGGGCGGCGGCTCCGGAGCCAGCCCATGAGCCCGTTCGGCAGGTACGAGATCACCAGGATCAGGATCAGCCCGTAGAGCATGATGTCGGCCCCGGCCCGGCCGCGCAGCACCGCGCGCGTGATCTCGGAGATCGGGGTGAGCACGAACGAGCCGAGGAGCGGGCCGGCCACCGTGCCCGCCCCGCCCACGATGGCGGGCAGGAGCCCGCCGATGGAGATGGCCGGCCCGAAGGTGAGGCTCGGATCGATGTAGGCGAAGTACTGCGCGTAGAACGTCCCGCCCAGCGCGGTGAGGAAGGACGACAGCGCCATCGCGGAGAGCTTGGTGGCGAGCGCGTTCACGCCCGACGCCTCCGCCGCGTCCTCGTTCTCGCGGATCGCGGCCAGCGAGTAGCCCATGCGCGAGCGCTCGAGCGTCCGGCAGATCAGGAGCGCGCCCAGCGTCATCACCAGGATCACGTAGTAGTAGGGCAGCTTGTCCGCGAACATGAACTGCATCGGCGCCGAGCCCCGGCTCGGCACCACGAGGCCGAGCGAGGAGCCCACCGCCTTCCAGTTCACCGCCACCACCCGCAGCATCTCCGCGAAGGCCAGCGTCACCAATGAGAAATACGGCCCGCGCAGCCCGTAGCGGAACGAGAGGTAG
>DATFUK010000441.1:0-5807 GCA_035260865.1 Candidatus Methylomirabilota bacterium
TTGGTGCGCCCTAGAGGAATCGAACCTCTGGCCTTCGGATTCGTAGTCCGACGCTCTATCCATCTGAGCTAAGGGCGCGCATGGCGGAGAGGCCGGGATTCGAACCCGGGATAGAGGTTTTGCCCCTATAACCGCTTAGCAGGCGGCTGCCTTCGGCCGACTCGGCCACCTCTCCAAACGCTCAAGCCAACAGAGTATATGTCATCCGAGCCGCGCGGACTACCGGGAACGGACGCGTGGGTGGGGCTATGCTGTCTGTCCAGGAGGCCCCGCCATGAACCGCCTGCGCGAGTCGCTGCGTGACGCCTGGACCCTGATCCGTCCCTACTGGTTCTCCGAAGACCGCTGGGCCGGCCGGGGGCTCCTGCTCGCGGTGGTGGCGCTCACCCTCTTCGGTGTGTACATCACCGTGCTCCTGAGCCAGTGGTACAACGTCTTCTACAACGCGATCCAGGAAAAGGACTTCGCGGCGTTCTCGCGCCTCCTGCTCAAGTTCTCCTGGCTCGCCGCGCTCTCGCTCGTGGCCGCGGTGTACCAGCTCTACCTCAACCAGATGCTTCAGATCCGCTGGCGGCGGTGGCTCACCGAGCGGTACCTGGGCGCGTGGCTGGCCGACGGCGCCTACTACCGCATGCAGCTCACGGCCGGGGAGACCGACAACCCCGATCAGCGCATCGCCGAGGACCTCCGCCTGTTCGTCGTCGGCGCGCTCAGCCTGAGCATCGGGGGCCTGCGGGCCGTGGTCACGCTCATCTCCTTCCTCGGCATCCTGTGGATACTCTCCGGCCCGTTCACCATGCCGATCGTGGGGGTGACCATCCCCGGCTACATGGTCTGGGCGGCCTTGCTCTACGCGATCGGGGGTACCTGGCTCTCCCATCTGATCGGGCGACCGCTCGTGCGGCTCAACTTCGACCAGCAACGCTACGAGGCGGACTTCCGCTTCAACCTCGTCCGCTTCCGGGAGAACACGGAGGGCGTCGCCCTCTACGGCGGTGAGGCCGACGAGATGCGCACGTTCCGGGACCGCTTTGCCTCGGTGGTCGGCAACTGGTGGGACATCATGCGCCGGCAGAAGCGGCTCTCCTGGTTCACGTATGGCTACGGCCAGGCCGCGGTCATCTTCCCCTTCGTGGTCGCGGCACCCCGCTATTTCCGCGGCGAGATCGCCCTGGGTGGCCTGATGCAGACCGCCCAGGCCTTCGGCCAGGTCCAGGAGTCGCTCTCGTTCATCATCACCGCCTACACGGACATCGCGGCCTGGCGGGCGGTCGTGCTGCGCCTCCTGGGCTTCGAGCGTGCGCTCTCTCGTGTGCGCGCCGACGCCGCGGTCGAGGGCGTGCGCCATGGGACCGGTGCGGCCGGCACGCTCACGCTGGACCAGGTGAACCTGGCGCTGCCGGGTGGGGGTCCGCTGATCGAGGGGGCCTCGTTCGAGATCCGGCCCGGCGAAACCACGTTGATCAGCGGGCCGTCGGGCGCGGGCAAGAGCACGCTCTTCCGGGCCATCGCGGGCATCTGGCCGTTCGGCCGAGGCGAGATCCGCCTGCCCCGTGATGGCCGCGTCCTCTTCCTCCCCCAGAAACCCTATCTCCCGATCGGCACTCTCCGCGAGGTGGTGAGCTACCCGACGCCGCCCGCCGGCCTCGACGATGCGACGCTGCGCGAGACGCTGCGGGCGGTGGGTCTGCCGAACCTGGCCGGGCGCCTCGACGAGACGACGCACTGGGCGCTGGCGCTCTCCCCCGGGGAGCAGCAGCGCATCGCCTTCGCGCGCGCGCTCCTGCAGAAGCCCGCGTGGCTCTTCCTCGATGAGGCCACCTCGGCGGTGGACGAGGAGACCGAGGCGCGCCTCTATTCGCTGGTGCGCGAGCGCCTGCCCGGCACCGCGGTGATCAGCGTGGGCCACCGCAACACGCTCCGCGCGTTCCACGGGCGCCGGCTGGTGGTGACGCCCAACGGCGCGGGTGTGGCCACCGTCGAGGAAGCGGCGCCGGCCGCGTGACGCGTCGAGAAAAAATGGCGGAGGGGGAGGGATTCGAACCCCCGATCCCTTGCGGGATTCCGGTTTTCAAGACCGGCGCCTTCAACCGGACTCGGCCACCCCTCCGCGTCTGACTGACTATCGGGCCGTCGGAGCCGGACCGATACGCTCGAGACCGCCCAGGTACGGGCGGAGCGCGGCCGGCACCGTGATGGATCCATCGGCCTCCTGGTAGTTCTCCAGCACCGCGATCAGCGTGCGCCCCACCGCGAGCCCGGAGCCGTTGAGCGTGTGACAGAGCTCGACGCGCCCGCCGCCCGCGGGGCGGTACTTGATGTCGAGCCGGCGGGCCTGGTAGGCCTCGCAGTTCGAGCAGGAGGAGATCTCGCGGTACTTCGCCTGCCCCGGGAGCCACACCTCGAGGTCGTAGGTCTTGGCGGAGTGAAAGCCCATGTCGCCGGTGCAGAGCGTCACCACGCGGTACGGCAGCTCGAGCCGCTGGAGCACCGCCTCCGCGCTCCGGACCATCGCCTCGAGCTCGTCGTAGGATTGCCCGGGCGCGGCCAGCTTGACCATCTCGACCTTGTCGAACTGGTGCTGGCGGATCATCCCCTTGGTATCCTGCCCGTAGGTGCCGGCCTCGCGCCGGTAGCAGGGCGTGAAGGCGCAGTAGCGACGCGGCAGCTCGGCCTCGGGCAGGATCTCGCCGCCGTGCAGCGCGGTCAGCGCGACCTCCGCGGTCGGGATCAGGTAGAGCGTGCGGCCGGCGTCAGGCTCCACCGTCTTGAACATCTGCTCCTCGAACTTGGGCAGCATCGCGACCCCGGTCATGGTCTCCGCGTTCACGAGGTGCGGCACCCACACCTCGGTGAAGCCGTGCTCGCGGGTGTGCAGATCGAGCATGAGCTGGGCGAGCGCGCGGCTGAGCTGGGCCGCCGCGCCCCACATGACGGTGAAGCGCGCCTTGGCGATCTTGCTCGCCCGATCGAAGTCGAGGATCCCGAGCGCCTCGCCGATCTCGAAGTGTTGCCGGGGCTCGAAGCCGAACTGTCGCGGGGTGCCCCAGCGGCGCACCTCGACGTTGTCGTCGGCCGAGCGCCCCACCGGCACGCTCGCGTGCGGCAGGTTCGGGATCTCCAGCAGCAGCGCCTCCTGGCGCGCGTCGGCCTCCTTGACGAGGGCGTCGAGCGCCTTGATGCGGTCGGAGACCTCACGCATCCGCGCCATCGCGGCCTGGGCGTCCTCGCCGCGGCGCTTGGCCTGACCGATCGCCTCGGAGGCGCGGTTGCGCTCGGCCTTGAGCTCCTCGGCCTCGGTCACCAGCCGCCGGCGCTCCGTGTCCACCGCGAGGACCGGCGCGAGCGATACGGGGGCGCCGCGCGTCGCGAGGACACGCTCCACCCCTGCGGGATCTTCCCGGATCAGCTTGATGTCGAGCACCGCACTCCCCTCGCCGTGCAAACCATAACAAAAAAGAGGCCGCAGCTGCGCGGCCTCGGTCACCCCGTCCGGCTCGAGCCGGCGGGGCCTACTCTGACGACACCTCGGGGGCGGGCGCCTGCTCGGCCTCGACGCGGGCCAGATTGCCCACCTGATCGTCGGCGTCCAGGTCGATGATGCGGACGCCCATGGTGTTGCGGCCCTGGCTCGTGATCTCGTCGGCGTGCAGGCGGATCATCTTGCCCTTGGTGGTGACGACCAGGATGTCGTCGCCCTCCCGCACCTGCAGCATCCCGACCACCGCCCCGTTCCGGCCCGCGGTCTTGATGTCGATGATGCCCTTGCCCGCGCGCCCCTGCAGCCGGTACTCGTCGAGCGGGGTGCGCTTGCCGTAGCCCCGCTCGGTCACGGTCAGGATCGTCACGCCTTCCTTGAGCGTCTCCGCCGCGATGACCTGATCGCCCTCGTCCACGTCGATGCCGCGGACCCCGGCGGCGGTGCGGCCCATCGGCCGGACCTCATCCTCCGGGAACCGGATGATCATGCCGAGCTTGGTCGAGAGCAGGACCTCGCGCTGGCCGTCGGTGCGACGCGCCGCCATCACCTCGTCGCCCTCCTCCAGCGTGATGGCCTGGATGCCACCCGCGCGCGGATGGGAAAAGGCGGAGAGCTCGGTCTTCTTCACCTTGCCCTGCTTGGTGGCGAAGAGCACGTAGCCGCCCGATTCGAAATCGCGCACCGGCACGCAGGTGGCCACGCGCTCGCCGTCGGCCAGCGAGAGCACGTTGGCCATCGCCTTGCCCTTGGCCTGCCGGCCCCCCTCGGGGATCTCGTGCACCTTGAGCCAGTGCACCTTGCCCTTGTTGGTGAAGAACAGGAGGTAGGAGTGGGTCGAGGCCACGAACAGGTCCTCGACGATGTCCTCCTCCTTCGTCTCCATGCCGGTCACGCCCTTGCCCCCGCGCTTCTGGCTGCGGTAGGCCTCCACGTGCGTGCGCTTGATGTAGCCGGAGCGCGTGATCGTCACCACCATGTCGTCGTCGGCGAGCAGGTCCTCGATGGTCAGGTCGGCGGTCTCGGCGAGGATCTCGGTGCGGCGCACGTCGCCGAACTCCTGCCGGAGCGCGGCGAGCTCGTCCTTGATGATGCCGAGCAGACGCTGCTCCGAGGCGAGAATCCCCTTGAGGTCCTCGATGAGGGCCAGGGTCTGCTCGTGCTCCTCGACGATCTTGTGGCGCTCGAGCTGGGTGAGGCGCTGCAGCCGCATGTCGAGGATGGCCTTGGCCTGGATCTCCGACAGCTCCAGCTGCCGCATCAACGCGTCCTTGGCCGCGTCCGGGCTCTCCGACTGCCGGATGAGCCGGATGACCAGATCGATCTGATCGACCGCTTTGCGCAGGCCCTCGAGGATGTGGGCCCGTTCTTCCGCGCGCGCCAGGTCGTACTTCGTCCGGCGGGTGACGACCTCGCGGCGGAACGCGATGAACTCCTGAAGCATCTGCTTCAGATTGACCACCTGCGGGCGCCGGTTCACCAGCGCCAGCATGATGACCCCGAAGGTGGTCTGCATCTGGGTGTGCTTGTAGAGCTGGTTGATCACGATCTGGGGCATCTCGCCGCGGCCGAGCTCCAGCACCACCCGGATGCCCTCGCGGCTCGACTCGTCGCGGCGCTCGCTGATGCCCTCGATCTTCTTGTCGCGCACGAGCTCGCCGATCTTCTCCATCAGCGACGCCTTGTTGACCTGGTAGGGCAGCTCGGTGACGATGATCGCCTCGCGCCCGCCCCGCATCTTCTCCACGTGGGCCTTGGCCCGCAGCGTGATGATGCCGCGCCCGGTGGTGTAGGCCTCGCGGATCCCGCCGCGGCCGTAGATGTAGCCGTGGGTCGGGAAGTCGGGGCCCGGGATCACGGTCATCAGCTCATCGATGGTGACCTCGGGGTTGTCGATCACTTTGATGAGTCCGTCCACCACCTCGCTCAGGTTGTGGGGCGGGATGTTGGTGGCCATCCCGACCGCGATACCGGACGAGCCGTTCACGAGCAGGTTCGGCACCTTGGTGGGGAGCACCACCGGCTCCTGGAGCGACTCGTCGAAGTTCGGCGTGAAATCCACCGTGTCCTTCTCGATGTCGGCCAACAGCTCGTGCGCGATCTTGGCCAGACGTGTCTCGGTGTAGCGCATCGCGGCGGGCGGATCGCCGTCGATCGAGCCGAAGTTGCCCTGCCCGTCCACCAGCGGGTAGCGCAGAGAGAACTCCTGCACCATGCGGACGAGGGCCTCGTACACCGGGGCGTCGCCGTGCGGATGATACTTGCCGAGCACCTCGCCGACCACCCGTGCCGACTTCTTGTAGGCTCGATTCCAGTTGAGCCCGAGCTC
>DATFUK010000442.1:0-2197 GCA_035260865.1 Candidatus Methylomirabilota bacterium
AGCATGGCTGAGCGTTCCCGCCTCCACGTCCGCGATGCGCACCCGCGACCGGATGTTGGCCTGCCGGCCGTCCTCGTAGGTGATCAGGGTGCTCAGCTCCACTTCCTCGCCGCCGGTGTAGAAGGCGTCGATGACCTCCGCGTACTTCTCGGCCACGAACCGCCGCCGCACCTTGCGGGTGCGGGTCATCTCCGCGTCGTCCGCCTCCAGATCCTTGGTCAGGAGCAGGAAGCGCCGGATCTTGGTGCTCTCGGGCAGGGTCGCGTTGCCCTTGGCGATCTCCTCCCGGATCAGCTCCCGGATCTCCGCTTTCTGGGAGAGATCCATGTAGCTCGTATATGGAATGCCCCGGCGCTCCGCCCAGTTCCCGACCGTGTTCAGATCGATCGCGATCATGGCGGCCACGAAGGACTTCTCGTTGCCGAAGGCCACCGCCTCCCGGATGTAGGGGCTGAACTTGAGCTTGTTCTCGATGAACTGGGGCGCGAACGGGGTCCCGTCCACCATGGCCCCCACGTCCTTGGCCCGGTCGATGATGACCAGGTGCCCCCGCGGGTCCAGGAAGCCGGCGTCCCCGGTGTGGAACCACCCCTCCCCGTCCATCACCTCGCGGGTGGCCTCCTCGGCCTTGTAGTAGCCCTTGAAGATGCCGAGGCTGCGGATCAGCACCTCGCCGCGGTCGGCGATCTTCACCTCGATGCCCGGGCACGGGCGCCCCGCCGAGGTCGGGTTGGCTTCGGCGTCCGGCTGGATGGAGATGAGCGCGCTCGACTCGGTGGAGCCGTAGACCTGCTTGAGGTTCACCCCGATAGAGCGGAAGAACCGGAAGGTATCCGGCCCCAGCGGGGCGCCGCCGGTGTAGGCCCAGCGGGCGCGGCGCAGCCCGAGCTGGTCGCGGATCGGCCCGTAGACCAGGATCTCCCCGAGGGCCAGCTGCAGCCGGAGCCACGGGGGGACGGGCTTGCCGTCCGAGCGCAAGATCTCCGCCTCCTCCGCGACGCGGCGGAAGCGCGCGAATACCCGGCGCTTGAGCGGGGTGGCGTCGGCGGCCCGCACCTGCACGGAGGTCAGCATGTTCTCCCAGATCCGCGGCGGGGCCAGCACGGTGGTCGGCCCCAGCTCGCGCAGGTCACGCTGGACGGTCTCCGGGCTCTCCGGGCAGTTGCAGCAGAAGCCCGAGGCGAGGCTGAGCACCAGCGAGTACAGCGAGTCGCCGACCCAGGCCATCGGCAGGTAGCACAGCCACTCGTCGGTGGCGCGCACGTCCTCGGCGGCCATGAACGTCCGCGCGGTGGCCACCACGTTGCCGTGGGTCAGCATCGCGCCCTTGGGGCTGCCGGTGGTCCCGGAGGTGTAGCAGATCATGGCCACGTCGTCGGGCCGGCCCCTCTCCACCTCCGCCTCGAAGGCGCCGGGGTGCTTCTCGGCGTGCTTGCGGCCGAGCTCCTCGACCTCGTCGAAGGACTTGAGCCAGTCGAAGCGGGACCGGGTGAGCCCGCGCGCGTCGTCGAAGATCACGAACCGGAGCGCGGGCAGCTGGTCGCGCAGGGAGATGATCTTGTCCACCTGCTCCTGGTCCTCGGCCACGATGATCGCGGCCTCGGCGTGGCTCCACACGAACTGGAGCTCGCGAGCGATCGAGTCCTGGTAGACCGGCACCGCGATGCCCCCCAGGGCCTGGGCGGCGAGCTGCGCCTGGTAGAGGCGCGGCCGGTTGTCCCCGATCACCGAGAGCTTCTCGCCGCGGCGGAAGCCGAGGGCGGCCAGCCCGAGCGCGAAGTCGCGCACGTGGTCGTGGTACTGGCGCCAGGTCTGGGTCTGCCAGATCCCGCGGTCCTTCTCGCGGATGGCGGGGCGGTCGGCCCGATCGCGTGCGTTGTTCAGCAGCAGCCGGGGGAGCGTCGTGACCTCGCCGGGGACCTGAGCCATTAGTGCCTCCCTGCCTTCACTTCTCCGAGATACGCCTTGATCACGCGCGCGTCGGCGCGCACCTCGTCGGGCGTGCCCTCCGCGATCTTCTGCCCCATGTCCAGCACCGCGACCCGGTCCGAGATGTCCATGACCACGCCCATGTCGTGCTCGATCAGGATGATGGTCGTCCCCCACTCCTGGTTCACGTCGAGGACGAAGCGGGCCATGTCCTCCTTCTCCTCGTGGTTGCACCCGCCCATCGGCTCGTCGAGCAGCAGGATCTTCG
>DATFUK010000443.1:0-13812 GCA_035260865.1 Candidatus Methylomirabilota bacterium
CGCAGGCGCGGGATCGGCGCCACGCCCACCTTGCCGCGCACGCGCGAGTCCGGCAGCTCGAACAGGTCGAGCGCGTAGGGCCAGCCCCGCAGGAAGATCGCGCGGCCGTCGCCGAAGGGCCGGCGCGTCAGCTCCTCATCCCCCGCGGTGACCCAGGGCGGGCTCACCCCGCTCTCGATGAGGCCGCGCAGGAAGGCGAGGGCCTCGCGGGCGCGCTCGGCCTCCGGGAACGGCCGCCCGGCGTCGTCGAGGAGCCGGGCCCCGTTGGCCCACAGCGCCTCCAGCACGTTGACCATGCCGCCCTCGTACTGCTTGCCCTGCCAGAGATAGCCGTCGAGAGTCGGATCGCGCTCCCCCGCGCGGATCCGCCGCACCTGCTCGATCAGCTCGTCGTAGGTCTCGGGCGGGCGAAAGCCGTACTTCGCGAGGAGATCGGCGCGGTAGTAGAGCAGGCCCACGTTCATGAACCAGGGCAGCGCCCAGAGCCGCCCGTCCTGCATCGCGGGCTCGATCGCGCTCGGGAAGTGGGCGTCGCGCTCGGCCGGGGCCACCGACGGGGTGAGATCGAGGATCCAGCCCGCGCGCGCGAACTCGGGCACCCAGATCACGTCGAGCATCATCACGTCGAAGGGCGGGCTGCCGCCCTCCAGGTTGATGACGTAGAACTGGTGCTGCTCGTCCGAGCTCCAGGTGAGCGCCTCGCTCTGCACGCGCACGCCCGGGTGGTCCGCCTCGAAGCGCCGGAGCAGCCCGGGCACCGGATCGGCCGGCCCCAGGATCTTGGCGTGCTTGAACACGAGCGTGATCGGCGCGCCCGCGACGGGGCGCTCGCCGCAGCCGCCCGCGAGCAGGGCCACGAGGGCCCCCAGGAGCAGCGGCAGGAGGACACCGGCGGCCGCGGCGCGCGCCGGACGGGGCGCCATGGGCGGCGGACCCGCAGGCTAGCCCGCGCCCAGCAGGTCGCGCAGGGCGCCGCCCTCGGTCTTGAAGTAGTCGAACAGCACGCTCACGTCCCAGCCCATGCAGAAGTGGTAGACGCCCTGGTCGAGATAGGCCTTGGCCTCGTTCGGGTGCGAGATCTCGGCCCGCGGAGCGATCCCGAGCCGCAGCGCGGTCCTGATCACGTGTCGCTCCGCCTCGATCACGCGCGGGTGATTCCACTGGCCGGGCAGGCCGATGCTCATCGAGTAGTCGGCGGGCCCGAACTGCACCATGTCCACCCCCTTCACCGAGAGCATCGCCTCCAGGTTCTCCACCGCGGAGGCCTTCTCGATCATCACCGCCACCACCGCGTCGTCGAGCGCCTGCACGAAGGCGGGCGAGCCCACGTCCATCACGTAGCCGACGTCGCGGCGCATGCCCACCCCGTGGATGCCGCCCGCCTCGGGGGTCTCCGCGCGCACGCTGCGCACGCACTCGCGCACGTCGTCGGGCGTGCGCGGGTCGGCGAAGAGCACGTTCTGGATGCCGGAGCCGATGGCCCGCACCGCCAGGTAGGTGCGGGGCTGCTGCTCGACCTTGAACATGGCCGACATGTGGTCGAAGGTGTTCACCGCCCGCCCGAGATTCTCGAGCGCGAAGAGATCGTAGGGCGCGTACTCGCCCGCGAACTCCACGTAGTCGAAGACCCCCGCGTGGCCGGCCAGCTCCACCACCGCCGGCCACGCCGAGTGGATGTGCGTGCCCAGCGTGGGCCGTCCCGCCCGCAGCAGCTCCCGGAGTCGATTGCGTCGCATGCGCCGAGTCTAGGGGGGCAGGTGCGCCCCGTCAATCACCGCGCTATACTCGCCCGGTGCGCGACGCTTCCGGCCCGCTCGCCGATCTCCCACTGTCTGGTCCGCCCCTGTCCGATCTGCCCCTGTCCGATCTGCCCCTGTCCGATCTGGTCGTCCTCGATCTCACCCGCGTGCTCGCCGGCCCGTACTGCACGCGTCTGCTCGCCGACCTGGGGGCGCGCGTGATCAAGATCGAGCGGCCCGGCGAGGGCGACGACATGCGGAAGAACCACCTCCAGATCGAGCCGGGCCGCGCCGACCAGTCCACCTACTTCATCCGCATCAATGTGGGCAAGGAGAGCGTCGCGGTGGACCTGAGCCACCCGCTGGGCCGCGGGGTGGTGGCCGACCTCTGCCGGGTCGCCGACGTCTTCGTCGAGAACTTCGCCCCCGGGGTGGTCGAGAGACTCGGCCTGGGCTACCCCGCGATGGCCGCGATCAAGCCCGATCTCGTCTACTGCTCGATCTCGGGCTTCGGCCAGACCGGGCCGTGGCGCGAGCGCCAGGCCTTCGCCCACATCATCAACGCGGCCTCCGGGATGATGCACCTCGACCAGGGCGATCAGCTCTCGCCCCGCGCGTCGAATCTCCAGGCCGCCGACGTGCTCGCGGGCACGCACGCCTTCGGCGCCATCCTGGCCGCCCTCCGGCGCCGCGATCGCACCGGGCAGGGCGCCTATCTCGACGTCTCGATGCTGGAGGCCCTGATCGCGGCCGACGACGTCTCCTACGCGGCGGTGCTGAACGGCGGCGAGGCGCAGGGCTCCCCGCGCCCCGCGATGGGTGTCTTCGCGGTGGGCGGCCGGCATCTCGCGCTGCAGACCGGCGGGGCCGCCGCGCTGTGGCCGCGCGTGCAGGCCCTGCTCGGCCGGCCCGACCTGGCCGCGGACCCGCGCTTCGAGACGCCGGACCAGCGCCGGCGCAACTGGTCCGCGCTGCGCGACATCATCGGCGAGTGGCTCGCGCGCTTCGCCACCGTGGACGAGGCGCTCGACGCGCTCCGGGGCGCGCGCATTCCCGCCGCCGCGGTGCTGATGCCCGAGGAAGTCGCCGCGCATCCGCATCTGCAGGCGCGCGGCGCCTTCCCCACCGTGCCGCACCCGGCCCGCGGCGACGTCCGCGTCACCGCCGCCCCGTTCCATCTCGACGGCCGCGCGGTCACGCCCGCGGGCCCGGCGCCCTACCGGGTCGGCGAGCACACGCGCGCCGTCCTCACCGGATTACTCGGCTACAAGGACCGCGAGATCGACGACCTCGCCCAGGCCGGCGCCGTCCAGGCGCCCCGAGGCGGAGACGACAGGAGAGACGAGACATGACCGCGACCCCGATGACCGGCGGCGAAGCCCTGGTGCGCTCCCTCTACACCGAAGGGGTCCGGGTGATCTTCGGGCTGCCCGGCGTGCAGCTCTACGGGGTGATGGCGGCGCTGCGCGCCGAGCCGCGCATCCGCTTCATCACCACGCGCCACGAGCAGGCCACGACCTTCATGGCGGACGGCTACGCGCGCGCGGGCGGCCGCTTCGGCACCGCCCTGGTGGTGCCGGGCCCGGGGCTGCTCAACGCGATGTCCGGCCTCTCCACCGCCTACTCGGCCTCCTCGCCGGTGCTCATCCTCTCCGGCCAGATCCCGCGCGACAGCATCGGCAAGGACATCGGCCTGCTCCACGAGGTCAACGACCAGCTGGACTGCATCGCGCCGGTCACCAAGTGGCGCAAGCGCGTGCTGCAGGTCGCCGACGTCCCCGCCGCGGTGCGCGAGGCGGCCATCCAGCTCCGCTCGGGCCGGCCGCGTCCCGTCGAGATCGAGATGCCGCCCGAGACCATGGAGGACGAGGGCCTCGCCGAGCTGCTGCCGCCCGCCGAGGTGCCCCGCCCCGCCGCGGCCGCGCGCGACGTGGACCGGGCCGCCGAGCTGCTGCTCGGCGCGCGCGCGCCCCTGATCTACGCGGGCGGCGGCGTCCACCTCTCCGGGGCGCACGACGCCCTCGCCGCGGTGGCCGAGCACCTGCAGGCCGGCGTCGCCCAGTCCGCCGAGGGCAAGGGCGCGGTGAGCGATCACAACGTGCTCTCGCTCGGCGCCGCCTACTGGCGCGACTCGCCGCTGCGCAACCACGTCCACGACGCGGACGTGGTGCTCGCGGTGGGCACGCGGCTGGCCCTCGTGACCTTCAAGCCGGGCACGCGCATCGTCCAGATCGACGCGGACGAGCGGGAGATCGGACGCAACCACAAGGACACCCTCGGCCTGGTCGGCGACGCGCGGGCCACCCTGGAAGCGCTCCTCGAGCGCCTGCGCGCGGCGTCCCCGCCCCGGGCCTCGCGCAAGGCGGAGCACGAGGCGCTCCGCGCCCGGATCGCGGCCGACAACACGATGGAGCCCAACGCCTCCATCATCACGTCGCTCCGCGCCGCGACGCCCGAGAACGCGATCCTGGTGGCGGGCATGACCCAGATCGGCTACTACTCGCGGCCGTTCTGGCCGGTCTACGAGCCGCGCACGTATCTCTCCTCGTCGTACTCCGGCAACCTCGGCTACGCCTACCCGGTGGCGCTCGGGGCCAAGGTCGCCCGTCCGGATCGCCCGGTGGTCTCGGTCTCCGGCGACGGCGGCTTCCTCTTCAACGCGCAGGAGCTCTCCACCGCCGCCCGCCACGGCATCAACGTGGTCGCGGTGGTCTTCAACGACAGCTCGTACGGCAACGTCGCTCGCGATCTCGACGAGTCCTGGGGCGGCCAGTACGGGGCCGATCTCAAGAACCCGGACTTCATGAAGCTGGCCGACGCCTTCGGGGTGCTCGGCCTGCGCGCCAAGGAGCCGACCGACGTCGGCCGCCTCGTGCGCGAGGCCATCGACAAGGACCGCCCCGCGCTGGTGGAAGTGCCGGTCGGCCGGATGAATCGTCCGCTCTTCTTCGCCTCACCGCGGAAACCGGTCAAGCAGCCGCGCTAGCGGGACGAAGCAGGCGGGGATGGGCGGCACGGCAGCACCGAGGTCGGGCGAGCGCGGGTCCGCGGACCGGCTGCGGTTCCTGGACGCGGTGCGCGGCTTCGCCCTGATCCTCATGATCGCGAACCACACCGGCCGGTGGTGGCAGGACGGCACCATGGGCTGGCCGCGCTACAACATGATCTACGCGACCATGGCGGTGGGCGCGCCGCTCTTCCTGTTCCTGGTCGGCTTCTGCCTGCCGCTGTCGTTCGCGCCGCGCCGCCAGGCGGGCGCCCCGGTCACCCTCGGAGTGGCCATGAAGTTCCTGCAGCGCGGCGCGAAGCTCGTGCTGGCGGGCTGGGCGCTCAACCTGGTGGTCTTCCGCGACGAGCCGTTCTGGGAAGGCGGCGTGCTCCAGACCATCGGCCTCGGCATCATCCTCGCCCTGCCCCCGATGCTCGTCCTGCACCGGCGGGCCGCCCGCTATCTCCTGGTGGCGTTCGCGCTCGGCTTCTTCGCCCTGTTCTCGATTCGCCACGAGGACATCGTGGCCTGGCTGCCCAACCACCAGGCGCTGGGCCGGATCTTCTTCTTCGAGTTCGCCCCGTGGCCGTGGCTCGCCATCGTGTGGATCGGCCTCTCCCTGGGCTGGGTCTTCGCGCTCCAGGACACCCCCGAGCGGCGCGCCCGCTACCTCGCGCGCATGGCGGCGGCGGGCGTCGCCTGTCTGGCCGTGTTCGCGATCTGGGACTGGGCGCACGGCACGCCGCTCCATCTCTCGCTGGCCTTCAAGCGCGATTTCATCGTCAACAACCACTGGATCGCGCGCGGGATCACGAGCTTCCTGTGTCTCGGCTCGGTCTTCTGCCTGCTCGGCCTCGCCTACTACGCGGTCGAGGTCCGGCGCCTGCCCGCCGAGTGGTTGGTGATCCTCGGGCGCACCGCGCTGATGCTCTACTTCCTCCATCACCTGATCGTGCTGACGCTCGCCAAGGAGTACCTCGGGCTCAAGCTGAACAACTGGTGGTGGTACGCGCTCGCGGACGCGGTGCTGCTGGCCCTCCTCGTCGGGATCGGCCGGCTCTGGCTCGGCATTCGCGGCATCGCGGCCCGTCGGCGCCTCCAGCCCGCGTAGCGCCGGTGCTCTTTTCCGGTCGGGGCCTGACGAATTCTGTGGACCCGGTTCCGCGGCCGCGCCGAACCACCTGATTTCCCGGCCGCATTCGGCTGGCTCGCGTCTTGCTCTACCAGGGAGCATGGCCGCTCCCGCTTCGCGCCCGCTGATCCTGGTGGTGGACGACGAGCCCATCATCGCGCAGCTCATCACCGACGTGCTGAGCGGCGATGGCTACGACGTGGATACCGCGTCGGACGGCCTCGTCGCGCTCGAGTGCATCGGCCGCCGAGCCTACGACCTCATCCTCAGCGATCTGCGCATGCCCGGCCTCGACGGGCTCGGCCTCTACCGGGAGCTGGAGCAGAACCGGCCCGACCTGGCGCGCCGCTTCGTCTTCATCACCGGCACGTCGGAGCACACGGACTACGCGGGGCTCATCGTGGATCTCGCGGTGCCCATCCTCACCAAGCCGTTCGACATGGCCGCGCTTCAGCGCGTGACCCGGGAGACCCTCGCCGCCGCCGTTTCCTGAGCCCGTCCGGCTCGTGACGGACGTCACGTCCCGCCGCTGACGACTCGCGACGCCTCGCCGTCTCCTGGGGCTCATGAATTCGGCCTCTTAGACGGCATCCCGCCTGGCATGGGCCATGCTCCCTCCGAGGCAGGGGAGCCGCCCGGTCCACCGAGCGAAGGCCCCCGGAGGGAATCATGCAAAAGGCACTGGCCATGTGGCTCTTGCTCGCGGCAAGCGGCGGCGCCCAACCCGAAATAAGCCCGACCCAGGTCGTGCAGAAGGCCACCGAGCAAGTCCTGCAGGTCGTCCAGGATGGCCAGCTCGCCGCGCCGGTGGCCCAGGACCAGCGGCGCCTCGAGGTTCAGCGGATCGCCGACCGGCTCTTCGACTTCCAGGAAATGTCCCGCCGCTCCCTGGCGCTGCACTGGCGCGAGCGGACCCCGCAGGAGCAGGCGGAGTTCGTGGCGGTGTTCAAGCAGCTCCTCGGCCACGCCTACATCGGACGGCTCGAGAACTACTCGGGCGAGCAGATCGTGTACCTCAGCGAGAACGTGGATGGCGAGTTCGCCACCGTTCGCTCCAAGATCGTCACCGCGCGCGGGGCGGAGATCCCGGTGGACTATCGGCTCCATCAGGTCGGCGCCCGGTGGGTGGTCTACGACGTCGCGGTCTCGGGCGTGAGCTTCGTCGCGAACTACCGCGGGCAGTTCGACAAGATCATCCGTAGCTCGTCGTACGCCGCGCTCATGCGCGATCTGAAGGCGAAGTACGCGGAGATGACCGCCCGCGGCGCGGTTCCCGCGGCGGCGCCCGCGGTCGCTCCCGTCGCGATCCCGGCCGTCGCACCCGTTCCGAAGAACCCGTAATCCGCTCGAGCTCCGCGGCCCGGGTCGCCGCTCGCGTCCGGTCCGCTTCCGATCGGCGCGGCGAGCACGTCGCCGCGCGCCGGCACCACCGCCGGCGGGCTCGGCTCCCCGGCCCTCCCCGACGTCCCCGGCCGGGCACCGAATTCACGCGGGCACTCTGATAGACTCCCCCCACCGGATCGGGCCGACCTCGTCCCCGGAGCCGGCCGTACTCAAGGAGGACTCGACGTGAGCGATATCGCCTATGACCATCTCACGCGGCGGCTCGATCGTCTGGAGCGCGAGAATCGGCGCCTGAAGCTCCTGGGCGGACTCGCGCTGATCGGGGTCGCGGCCCTCACCGTGATGGGCCAGGCCGCGTCCGCCCCGGTGGCCAACACGCTCGAGGCGGAGCGCTTCGTGCTGCGCGACAACGCGGGCAACGTGCGCGGAACCCTCGGCCTCCGCCCGGACGGCACCGCGGCGCTGGCGCTGGCCGACGACACCCAGCAGGACCGCGCGGTGCTGAGCGTGACCGCACCCGGCCAGGCGAGCGTCGATCTCTCCGATCGCGCCGGGCACGTTCGCGCGGGCCTGGGGGTGCGCGCGGACGGCACCGCGCAACTCGCGCTGCTCGACCAGACCGACCGGCCCCGCCTCGAGCTCAAGACGTACGGCGACGGGCGACCGAGCCTCGCCCTGCTCGACCAGGGCGGGCGTCCTCGCTCGCTGCTCGCGCTCACCGCCGAGGGGGCCACCGGGCTCACGCTCTACGACCGCAACGGGCGGCGGCGCAGCGCGATGGGCACGGAGCCGGCGGGCGCGCCCGCGGTGTGGCTCTACGACGTCGAGGGCAACGGCCGCGCGATGCTGGCGGTCACCGGCGACGGACAGCCCACGCTCAATCTCACCGACGCGGGCGGGAAGGGACGGCTCTGGCTGCGCGTGAGCGCCGATTTCCAGCTCCCGTTCCTGAGCCTGCACGATCGTGACGGCAAGCAGCGCGTGGCCGTGCTCCTGCAGCAGGGCGGCGTGCCGAGGCTGGCCCTCGGCGATGCCTCCGAACGGGTGATCTGGAAAGCCCCCTAGGCCCGCATGCCCGGCACCAACGCCCTGGTGCTGGTCGGCCTCCTCTTCTACCTGGCCGCCAGCCTCGTGCTGTGGCGGCTGCTGCTCAAGGAGCCGCCGCCCTCCGCGCCGCGCCGGAATCGGCCGCGCTGGCCGCGCCGCCTCGCGAAGGCCTTGGCCACGCTGGTCGGCGGCACCGCCGCGGGCGCGGCCTCCCTGCTCGTCATCACGACCGTCGTCAACGCGGGTAAGCCCGGCACCCTGACCACCCACGTGATGATCGCGATCTGGGCGGTAGCCTCGGTGATCGCGATGCTCTTCATCGGGCGCGCCCCCCTGATCCGCCGGGTGGTGACGCGCGCCTGCCTCGCGGTGGGCGTGCAGGGCGTGATCCTGCCGCTCGCCACCCTCGTGTCCTTCGTGGTCGCGGGCACGCGCCTGGCCGGCTCGGCGGGCACCGGCGGCGAGCGGACGGTGGAGGTGCTCGGGCTGCGGCTCGTGGGCAATCTGCCCGCGGTCTGGATCGGACTCGGCGGATTCTGCATCGGCCTGGTCCTCGTCATCGTCGGCGACCGGGCCCGTCGGCGGGTCGCCAAGCGCCGGTCCCGTCGCCGCTTCCGCTCCTCGCGCGCGGGCGTCATCTCCGCCCGCAGCCGCCGCTGAGGGCGAGGGCGCCCTCGCGGAAGAGCGCTATCGCGGCGTCGCAGGCTCGGTGCGGTGGAGCCGGTCGCGGGCTTCGCTCAGGACGAGGGCCACGTGCAGGCGGCAGTGGTAAACGTCGCGCTGGTGCTGCAGCGAGAGACGGCGCGCCAGCCCCTCGATCTGCCCGCGCAGCGACTCGAGCCGCGTGATCTCGTGTCGCAGCGCCTGCGGACCCGCCGCGCCCGCGACCGCGGCCTCCGCCTCCCGCAGCAGCGCGTAGTGTCGCTCGAGCACCCGGTTGCCCCGCCATCGCAGCAGCCACGGCAGGATCTTGAAAAGGGGCACCCAGATCGCGATGAGCGGCAGCAAGAGCACCCGGAGCTGGATCACCCACCGGAGCGCCCAGTACGGCAGCACGCGCGAGAGGAACGACTCGCCGCGCGCCAGGTAGGAGTCGGCCGCGTCGTGCAGCGGGACGTCCACCCCGTCGCGCGTCGGGAAGCGCCCGGGTGGATCGAGCAGGCTTCCCGTCCCGTGCACCGCCTGGGCCACCGAGAGGATCTGCTCCACCGCGCGCGGATGGAGCGTCTCACGGCAGACGAGGAGCGCGGCCGGCGCCAGCAGCGTGGTCGGCTCCCGCGGCAGGTCGCCTCGAATGTCGAGCAGGCCCGCCGGGATCCGCACCGCGGAGAGATAGCGGAAGTTGCCGGTATAGGCGGCGTCGCGCCGGAAGCCGAGCAGGTGGACGTCCGGCCGGTGGAGGAGCGCCGCGACGTTGGCGTCGCGGTAGGAGGACACGAAGAAGGCGGCGTCGATCGCCCCGCGCTCGAGCCGCTCGCGCGCCTCGGTGGCGGGCAGGCTGAGCAAGTTCGGGCCCGTGGTCGGCAGACCGACTCCCTCGAGCAAGGCCCGGGCGATCGCCTCGGTGCCGCTGCCCGGCGCGCCGACCGCGATGCGCCGGCCAGCCAGCGCGCCGAGGTCGTCGGTCACCGGCTTCCCGCGGTAGAAGATCCAGAGCGGCTCGCGATACACCGCGGCGATCCCGCGTAGCCGGCCGTCCACGTCCTTCGCGAGCGGGTACGTGCCGCCCTGCACGAAGGCGACGTCCACCTCGCCCTTCAGCAGGCGCTCCAGGTTCTCGACCGAGCCCGCGGTGCGGCGGATCTCCGCCCGCAACCCCTCCCGCGCGAGACGGCGCTGATACTCGCGGCCGAAGTCGTCGTAGGCCCCGCCCGGCTGGCCGGTGGCGAGCACGATGCGGGTCGGTGGGAACGGGTCCACGAAGCGGAGACTGAGGCCGACGACGGCGAGCGTGAGCACGGCCGCAGCCGCCCAGAGCGCGAGCCGGCCCCTCACCGGCGCCCGAATTCCTCCTTCATCGCGACGAGACGGGACGGATCGGCGAGCAGGTCCGCCGCGCTGAGCGCCATGAGCTTGGCGCCGGCGAGCAACCCCGCCCGCGCGGCCGGCGCCACCGCGGCGGCCGCGAACTCCCGGGTGTGGATCGCGGTCCCGAGGGGCGCGATCGCCACCCAGGCATGGATCGTCGGCGTGACCTGGCTCACGTTGCCGATGTCGGAGGAAGCGAGGCGATCGGGCGCGGCCGGGCCCTCGGTGAGCCCGGCGGCGGCCAGGTTGCCCGCGAAGACGTCGTTCAGCGCCTGGTTCCGCCGGAGCGGCTCGTAGACGTCCGTGTGCTGGGTGACGGTGAGGCGCGTGGACGTGGCGGCGGCCGCGCCCTCGGCGCACGCGACCACGCGCCGGTAGAGGGCCCACATCGCCTCGAGGCTCGGCCCGCGCACGTTGAAGTCGGCGACCGCGCGCTCGGGGATGATGTTGGCGGCGGCGCCGCCCTCCGCGACGACGCCGTGGATGCGGCAATCGGGGCGCATCTGCTGGCGCAGCATGGACACCGCGTTGAAGGTCTCGACGCAGGCGTCGAGCGCGTTCACGCCTTCCCACGGGTCCGTCGAGGCGTGCGCGGCGTGGCCCGCCCACTCGAGCGTCACCCGCACGACGCCGAGCAGGTCCTGGTGGAGCAGCGTGCGGTCGAAGCCGTGGATCATCATCGCGCCGTCCACCCCCGCGAAGACTCCCGCGTCCACCAGCACCCCCTTGCCCCCGCCCCGCTCCTCGGCGGGCGTGCCGATCACCTGGATGCGCCCGCCGCCCAGGCGATCGCGCACCGCCATCAGCGCGGCGCCCGCGCCGGCGCCCGCGGCGCCGATGACGTTGTGCCCGCAGGCGTGGCCGATGCCGGGCAGCGCGTCGTACTCGCAGAGGATGGCGAGGGTCGGCCCGGGCCCCGTCTCGAGGGTCGCGCGGAACGCGGTCTCGACGCCGCCCACGCCGGTCTCGACCTGGAAGCCGTGCTTGGCGAGGAAGTCGCCGATGAAACCGCAGGCGAGCCGCTCCTCGAAGGCCAGCTCGGGGTGCGCGTGGATGCGGCCCGAGAGGGCGGCGAGCTCGTCGCCCAGTCCGTCCACCGACTCCGCGATGCCTTGCTTGAGGGCGTCCATCGGCCCACCACGATACCATGAGCCATGCGCAGGCGACGGGGCTGGGCGGGCCGGCTGATCGCCCTCGTGCTGCTCGCCGCCGCGATCTGGATCGGCGTCGAGATCTGGCGATGGCCCGCGGTGGGGCGGCTCGCCACCGATCGCCCCGCGACCACCGCGTTCATCGAGCGCTACCGTGCCCAGCAGCGCGCGGCCGGGCGTCTCGGCCGCGTCGCCTGGACCTGGACGCCCTACTCGGCGATCTCCCCCGCGCTCAAGCGCGCGGTGCTGGTGGGCGAGGACATCGGCTTCTTCTCGCACCACGGCTTCGCGCTCGCCGAGATGCAGAACGCGCTCGAGGACGCGCTGCGGGACCGCGAGCTGCCGCGCGGGGCGTCCACCATCACCCAGCAGCTCGCCAAGAACCTCTGGCTCTCCCCGTCGCGCAACCCCCTGCGCAAGGCCCGCGAGGCGATCCTCACCTGGCAGCTCGAGCGCACGCTCTCCAAGCGGCGCATCCTCGAGCTGTACCTCAACGTGGTGGAGTTCGGACCCGGCGTCTACGGGGCGGGCGCGGCGAGCCAGCGCTACTTCGGGAAGGCGGCCGCCGATCTGGACGAGAGCGAGGCGGCCCAGCTCGCCGCGACGCTGCCGAATCCGTCGGCCTGGTATCCCGGCGCGACCAGCGCGGCGTATCGGCGCCGCGTGTCCTCGATCGAGCGGCGGATGGACCGCGCCACCTTCCTGTTCAAGCAGCTCTAGAGGAGGGTCAGGAGCTCGGGCAGCGCGGCGAGGCGGTGGTCCGCCTCGCGGAAGTCCTGGTGGCGAGTGTGGGCGCAGGGCACCACCGCGCACGCCATGCCCGCGGCCTTGGCCGCGAGCAGGCCGTTACGCGAGTCCTCGATGACGAGGCAGCGGCCGGGCGCCACCGCGAGGCGGTCGGCCGCGGCAAGGAACACGTCGGGCGCGGGCTTGCCCCGCGCGACCTGGGTGCCGGAGACCACCGCCTCGAAGAGCGGGCCGAGCGCGAGCGCGGTGAGGTTGGCCTGGATCACCCGGAGCTCCGCGGACGAAGCGAGGGCCAGTCGATAGCCTCCAGCCCGCACGCGCTCGAGCACCTCGGGCACGCCGGGCATGGGAACCGGGCCGGCCCCGATCTGCGCGAGCATGCCCTCGATGTAAAGGTCCGCGAGCGTCTCCGCCGGGTCCGGCAGGGCGTGGCGGGCCTTCAGGATGCGGCACGACTCCAGCGTGGTGCGCCCGAGGAACTCCGCGTTCTCTTCCTCCGAGTACCCGAGCCCGTAGCGGGCCATCACCCGGCGCAGCGCCTCGAAGCCGAACGGCTCCGAGTCCACGAGGACGCCGTCCATGTCGAAGATGACCGCCTCGAGCTTCACCGGGCGCGCGTGGCTCCCGCGGCCGCGCCCAGGCCCGCCTCGTCGAGCAGCGCCGCGATCGCTTCCCGCGCGGCGGGGGCGGCGGGCGCGAGCGGCGGCGCCGGGCGGCCGTTGCCCAGCCCGAGCATGGCGCACGCGGCCTTGAGCGCGGACAGCCACGGCCCCTGCTGGTAGATCCGCGCCACCGCGGTGACGCGCTGCTGGAGCGCCGCGCACTCCGCGGCCGCGCCGCGGTCGGCCGCGGCCTGCAGCTCGACGAAGAGCGCGGGCGCGAGATTGGCCATGCCCGGCACCATGCCGTCGCCTCCCTGCAGCAGGCTCGCCGCGGCGAGCGCCTCGTGGCCCTGCAGGACCCGGAAGGGCGGGCGCTCGCGCTTGACCGCGAGCAGCTTCTGGAAGGCCTCGAAGTCGCCCGCCGAGTCCTTGATCCCGAGCACACGCGGATCGCGGGCCAGGCGGGCCACCGTGTCGGCGGGCAGCACGTGGTGCGTGCACTGCGGGATGTTGTAGAGCAGCGCGGGGAGCGGCGTCGCGGCCAGCACCGCTTCCACGTGACGCTCCTGCGCGGCGGGCTCGACGCCGAAGTAGTACGGCGAGCCGACCACGAGCGCGTCCGCGCCTTCCCCGGCGGCCTGGCGGGCCGCCTCGACGGCGGGCCCGGTGGCGGGCAGCATCACGCCGGCCAGCACGGGTGCACGCCCGGCGGCCGCGCGCGCCGCCGCCCGCACCACCGCTCCGCGCTGCGCGGAGGTGAGCCAGGCGCCCTCGCCGCACCCGCCCAGCATGAACAGGCCCGAGCAGCCCCCGCCGATCACGTGGTCCACCAGCGCGGCCATCGCGCCCGCATCCGGCGCGCCCCCGTCGTCCAGCGGCGAGATGAGCGGCGGGACGATCCCGTGCAGCTGTCGCTCCCAGTTCCATTCGCGTGCGCTCATACCGGAGGAGCATAGCAGAGTGGCCTCGGCGGCCGCCCTGATGTAGGCTCTACCGGGAGGAGGACCCCTCATGTTCGGCTCGAAGAAGCGCG
>DATFUK010000444.1:0-9330 GCA_035260865.1 Candidatus Methylomirabilota bacterium
TCCACCCGCATCATCGACCACGCGGTGGCCCAGGGCGTGCCCTTCGCCCGCGAGTACGGCGGTCACCTCGCCAATCGCTCGTTCGGCGGCGCGCTGGTCTCGCGGACCTTCTACGCGCGCGGGCAGACCGGCCAGCAGCTCCTGCTGGGCGCCTATGGCGCGCTGGCGAAGGAAGAGGCGGCGGGCGGGGTGACCGTGCTGGCGCGGCGCGAGATGCTGGACCTCGTCGTGGTGGAGGGGCGGGCGCGCGGCGTGGTCGCGCGCGATCTGGTCTCCGGCGCCCTGGAGGTGCACGTGGCCGACGCGGTGGTGCTGGCCACCGGCGGCTACGCGAACGTCTACTTCCTGTCGACGAACGCGAAGGCCTCCAACGCCACCGCGATCTGGCGGGCGCACCGGCGCGGGGCGGCCTTCGCCAATCCCGGCTTCGTGCAGTTCCATCCCACCTGCCTTCCCGCGACGGGCGAGCACCAGGCCAAGCTCACCCTCATGTCGGAGTCGCTCCGGAACGACGGGCGCCTGTGGGTGCCGCTCCGGGCGGGCGACGAGCGGCGGCCCGAGGCCATCCCCGAGGCGGAGCGCGACTACTTCCTCGAGCGCCGCTACCCGCGCTACGGCAACCTGGTTCCCCGCGACCTCGGCTCGCGCGCGTGCAAGGCCCTGGTCGACGAGGGCCGCGGGGCCGGGCCGGGCGGCCGGGGCGTCTATCTGGATCTCACCGACGCGGCGCGGCGGGTGGGTGCCGACGTGCTGCGCGAGCGCTACGGCAACCTCTTCGAGCTGTACGAGCACATCACCGGCGATGATCCGCTCCGCGGGGCCATGCGCATCGCCCCCGCCGCGCATTACTCCATGGGCGGCCTCTGGGTGGACTACGACCTCATGAGCACGATCCCGGGGCTCTTCGTCATCGGCGAGGCGAACTTCTCGGACCAGGGGGCGAACCGGCTCGGCGCGAGCGCCCTGATGCAGGGGCTGGCCGACGGCTACTTCATCCTGCCCTACACGCTGGCCGGCTACCTCGACGGGGCGCGGCTCGGCGCCGTCGCCGAGGACGGCCCCGAGGCACGCGCGGCGGTGGCCGACGTGCGGGCGCGCGTGGGGACGCTCCTCGGCCTGGGCGGCCGGCGCACCGCCACCCACTTCCACCGCGCGCTCGGCCGCGTGCTGTGGGAGGCGTGCGGGATCGAGCGCAGCCGCGAGGGGCTCGCCAAGGCGATCGACGAGGTGGCGGCCCTGCGCGAGGCGTTCTGGCAGGACCTGGCCGTGCCCGGGGAAACCGGCGAGATGAACCAGGAGCTCGAGCGCGCCGGCCGGGTGGCCGACTTCCTCGAGCTGGGCGAGCTGATGTGCCGCGACGCGCTCGCCCGGGAGGAATCCTGCGGCTGTCACTTCCGGGTGGAGTACCAGACCGCCGACGGCGAGGCGCGGCGCGACGACGAGCGGTTCGCCCACGTCGCGGCCTGGATGCCGGCCGCGCCCGGACGGGCGCCCGAGCGCCTCGTGGAGCCGCTCGAGTTCGAGTCGCTCGCGCTGCACGAGCGGTCGTATCGATGAGGACCCGATGAAGATCACGCTCCGCGTCTGGCGCCAGCGCGACGCGCGGGAGGCGGGCGGCTTCGTCCGGTACGCGCTCGACGACGTGAGCCCCGAGGCGACCCTGCTCGAAGCGCTCGACGGCCTGAACGAGTGGCTGGCCGCGAGCGGCGAGCCGCCGGTGGCCTTCGACAGCGACTGCCGCGAAGGGATCTGCGGGGCCTGCGGCATCGTGGTGGACGGCCGCCCACACGGGCCCCTGCCCGGCACCACCACGTGCCTGCTCCCGATGCGCGCGTTCCGCGACGGCGCCACCGTTACCCTGGAGCCCTTCCGGACCGGCGCCTTCCCGGTCGTCCGCGACCTCGTGGTGGACCGCGGCGCGCTCGACCGCGTGATGGAGGCCGGCGGCTACGTCTCGGTCCGGGCGGGCAGCGCGCCCGAGGCCAATACCATCCCGGTCGCGCGCGCGGTGGCCGAGAGGGCGCTCGACGCGGCCGCGTGCATCGGCTGCGGCGCCTGCGTGGCGGCCTGCCCCAACGGCGCCGCCGCGCTCTTCGTGGGGGCCAAGCTCACCCACCTCGGCCTCCTGCCGCAGGGCCAGCCCGAGCGCGCGCGCCGCGGCCGCAGCCTGGTGGCCGCCGCGGACCGAGAGGGCTTCGGCGCCTGCTCGCTCCACGGCGAGTGCGAGGCGGCCTGCCCCAAGGGCATCGACCTCGGCGTCATCTCGCGCATGAATCGCGATCATCTGCGCGCCCTTCTCGGCTAGTCCCTCGAACCGATCCGGCCTCGTGCGACCATGGAGGCCGATGAGTCGCATCCCGGGGACACGCCTGATCCTGGTGCTGGCCGCCGGCCTCACCTTGACCGGATCCGCCACGACGGAGGATCGCTGGCGCATCATCGGTCCGGGCGGAGGCGGTGCGTTGTTCCACCCGACCGTCAGCCCCCATGACCCGCGTACCGCCCTCGTCGCCTGCGACATGACCGGCAACTACATCACCGCCGATGGCGGAGGCCGCTGGCGCGGCTTCAACCTGGGCACGGCCGCCCAGTTCTTTGTCTTCGATCCGATCGACCCGCGCGTCATCTACGCGAAGGCGGGTGCGCTGTTTCGCAGCGCGGACGGCGGGTCGACCTGGGCGCGATTCCTTCCGAGCACCGTCGCCCGCATCACGATGGGCGACGACCACGCGTCGCTCACGCTTCACGGGGGCAGCGAGCCGCGTGGCGACGTCGGGGCGCTGGCCATCGATCCCGCCGACTCCCGCGTCCTGTACCTCGCGATCGGCGCCGCCCTGTGGACGTCTGCCGATGGCGGCGCCACCTGGCGCAAGTCCGCCGACCTGCCCGCCCCCGGACGACGGATCTGGATCGACCCCCGCTCGAGCAAGGCCGACCGCAGCCTGTACGTGGCCGGGCCCGACGCCATCTATCGCCGGCAGGCCGGGGGCTGGCGTACCGGCGCCTCCCCCGGCGCCTTCACCGACATCACGGGAACTCCGCCGCACTTCTACGCGACCTCGGCCGGCCGGATCCTTGTGTCGGGCGACGGCGGCATTTCCTGGCGAACGTCGTTCCTGCCCGGCTTCGGAGGGCGTGCCACCGCCATCGCGGCCAGCCCCCAGCAGCCCGACGTCGCGTACGTCTCCTATTCGGACCTCCGGGCGCCGATCCGCGCGACCAGGGGCGTCGCCAAGACCATCGACGGCGGTCGCCGGTGGACGCCCGTCTGGCGCAACGTTCGGGACGCGTGGCTCACCGAGGTCTTCAATGCGGAGTGGGTCGGCAATCCGCTGGGGCTCGCGGTCGCGCCGGGCAGCCCCGACGTCGTGTACGCCACCGACTACGGGCGTACGCTCCGCACGCTCGACGGGGGGGCGTCCTGGGAGGCGGTCTACTCGACGCCCACCCCCGATGGCGCCTGGCAAACCACCGGTCTCGACGTCACCACCAGCTACGGCGTGCACTTCGATCCGTTCGATCCCCGGCACATGTTCATCGGCTACACGGATATCGGGCTCTTCGCCAGCGACGACGGCGGGGCCAGCTGGTACAGCGCCACCCGCCGCGGGGTGCCGGGCTCGTGGGTCAACACCACGTACTGGATGGAATTCGACCCGACCGTCCGGGGTCGGATGTGGGCAGCCATGAGCGCGGTGCACGACCTGCCGCGGCCGAAGATGTGGCGAGGTCGATCGCCCGAGACCTACGATGGGGGCGTCCTGCGCAGCGACGATGGCGGGCGGACATGGCGCGTGCAGAGCACCGGCATGCCGCCGATCGCCGCGACCCACATCCTGCGCGATCCGGGCGGCGCGCTCTACGTCACCGGCTTCGGGCGGGGCGTGTTCAAATCCACGGACGGGGGAGAGCGCTGGGCCCTCAAGAACGCGGGCATCGCGGGCGAGCAGCCGTTCGCCTGGCGGCTCGCCCGCGACCCCAAGGGCACGCTGTACCTGGTGGTCGCCCGCCGCAGCGACGACGGGAGCTTCGCCAACGCCGGAGATGGCGCGCTGTATCGCTCGACCGACGGCGCCGAGCGCTGGACCCGCGTGCCCCTGCCCCACGGCGTCAACGGTCCCAGCGGTCTCGCCATCGACCCACGCGAACCCGGCCGCCTCTACCTGGCCGCCTGGGCGCGGAATACCGTACAGGGCGCGGAGGACGGAGGCATCTATCTCTCCACCGACGCCGGCACGACGTGGCGCCGCGTGCTCGCGCAGGACCAGCACGTCTACGACGTCACGGTGAGCGCGCACGACCCCCGCGTGCTCTACGCGGCGGGCTTCGAGGCCTCGGCCTGGCGATCCACCGATCGCGGCGAGACCTGGACGCGCATTCCCGGGTTCGACTTCAAGTGGGCCCACCGCGTGATCGTCGACCCCCGTGACCCGGCCTGGATCTTCGTCACCACCTTCGGGGGGAGTGTGTGGTACGGAAGAGTCGACCCGCACCGTCCATGAGAGGAGAAGAGACATGGCGAAGACCCTTGCAAGCCTCGCGACCGGGATCACGCTGGCCGCGCTCATGACCCTCCCCGGCGCCGCCCACGCGGCCACGTTCGTCTACGTGTCGAACGCCGAGGACGGCGACATCGGGATGTATACGCTGCGGCCCGACGGGAGCCTCCTGCCCGGCGCGCGCGTCGCGGCCGGGAAGCCGGTGATGCCGATGAGCGTGAGCCCCGACCGGCGCTTTCTCTACGCGGCGGTGCGCTCGAAGCCGTTCGCGGTGATCACCTACGCCATCGACCGGACGACCGGCGTGCTGAGCAAGCGGTCGGGCGCGGCCCTCGCGGAGAGCCTCCCGTACATCCGGGTGGACCGGACCGGGAGCTTCCTGCTCGGCGCGTCCTACGGCGGCAACCTCGTCAGCGTCAACGCGATCGGGAAGGACGGCACCGTGTCCGATCCGCGGCAGGTGATCCCGACGGCGCGCAACGCCCACTCCATCATCACCGACAACACCAACCGCTTCGTCTTCGTGCCTCACCTGGGCACGGACCAGGTCTTCCAGTTCCGCTTCGACGCGAAGACCGGCCGGCTGACCGCCAACACCCCGCCGGTGGTGCAGCTGAAGGCCGGCTCCGGCCCGCGCCACATCATCATGTCGGCGGACAATCGATTCGCCTACCTGCTCAACGAGCTGACCGCGACGGTGACCACGCTCTCGCTCGACGCGAAGACGGGCGGGCTGACCGAGGTCAGCTCGGCCTCGGCGCTGCCGCCCGATACCAAGCTCGGCCCCGGCGCCCCCCGGCCCTCGCCGGGTCGCAACGTCGACAACGACGTGTGGGCGTCCGACCTGCACCTCACTCCGGACGGCAAGTTCCTCTACGCGGCGGAGCGGACCAGCAGCTCGCTCGGCGCGCTCGGCGTGGATCCGGCCACCGGCAAGCTCACGTATCTTTCGACCACGCCGACCGAGCCCCAGCCGCGCGGCTTCGCCATCGACCCCAAGGGCCACACCATGATCGTGTCCGGCGAGAAATCCGACACCATCTCGGTCTACGCGATCGACCCCGGGACCGGCGCCCTGTCGCTGCGGGAGAAGTACCCGACCGGCAAGGGCTCGAACTGGATCGAGATCGTGAGCTTCGACTAGCGGCGCGAGAGCGCCCCGGTCTCCAGGAGCGTGAGCACCTCGTCGCTCGTCCGGACCCGGCCGAAGGGACCCTGGAACGAGAGCAAGGTGGCCTCGTGGATCTCCGGAGAGAAGGCGGCACACCCGTCGTCGAGCACCACGACGTCGTACCCGCGGTCGGCGGCGTCCCGGGCCGTGGTCTCCACGCAGACGTTCGTCACCACCCCGCCCACCACGAGCGTGGTGACGCCGAGCGAGCGGAGGGCGTGATCGAGCCCGGTCGAGTTGAACGTGCCGTAGGTCGTCTTGTTCACCACGAGCTCGCCCGGTCGCGGCTCGAGCGCCGCCACGATGCGGGCCCACGGGTCGGCTCGAGGGGGAATGGCCGCGTCGCCGACCGCGTCACGGCTGGCCGCGTTGCGCTGCTGGAAGATCGGCATCAGGTCGCGGCCATCGGGCAGCTCGGAGGCCACGGTGGTGTAGACGACGCGCAGCGCGTGGGCGCGGAAGAAGTCGAGCAGTCGCCGGAGCGCCGGCTCGACGACTCCCCGGCCGCGCTCCTGGAAGTGCCCCATCACGCCGGGGACGACGCGCTCGCAGGACCGGGAGAACGGGGAGGCGGGATTCAGGAAGTATTCCTGCATGTCGACGATCACCAGCGCGGTGGTCCGGGGATCGAGCGCCAGGGGCATCGCGTTCCGGTGGCGTTGCAGGGCCACGTACTTGTCATGCGAGGTGCTCACGGTCTCCCTCCTCACTCGGCGTGTCCGACACCCTCGGTGGCCCGAGTCTACAACGATCGGCGGAGCAACACGCGGCCGCGCGGCCCCGCGGGATGAGCGACGGTCATGGCTAGCGCCGGCGCGCGGGCCGCCCCGTACGCCTTCATTCTCCTCTGGAGCTCGTCGTTCGTCACCGCTCGCGTGGGGCTGGCCCAGGTATCCCCGCTGCTCTTCGTCGCGATCCGGCTGGTGGCCGCGGCCGCCCTGCTCGGCCTGGTCCTCGCCGTCCGCCGCCAGTCCCTGGCCCCGCTTCGCGGCCGCTGGCATCACCTGGCGATCGCGGGCGCCCTCGTCAACGGGGTCACCCTCTCGGCATTCCACGTCGGGATGGTCACCGAGAACGTGGCGGTCATGGCCCTGCTGCAGACGCTGAGCCCGATGCTGATCGCGGCGTCGGCGGTACCGCTCCTCGGGGAGCGTCTCGGTCCGCGGCAGTGGCTCGGCCTGACCCTGGGCGTGGTCGGCGTGCTCCTGGTGGTGGCGCCGCGGGCGTTCGAAGGCCCCGCGGCCTGGGGGGCGGTCCGGCTGGGGCTCGTGGGCGCAGCCGGCCTCGCGGCGGGCACGGTCTACTTCGGCCGCTTCGGCCGCGCCGTGCCACTCATCCCGGCGACCGCGGTGCAGCTCGGCGCGGCCGCGATCCTGACGCTCGGGCTGACCATCGTGTTCGAGCGCCCGCACGCGGTGTGGACGTGCCCGGCGGTGGCCGCGGTCGTCTGGAACGTCCTCGCGGTGTCGATCGGGGCCATGGTCCTCTACTACTACATGCTGACCAACGGGACCGCCGGCCGCGTGGCGGCCAACTTCTACTTGATCCCGGGGACGGTGGCGCTGCTCGGATGGACGCTCTTCGGCGAACGCCTCACCCCGCTGGCCGTGATCGGCTTCGTGGTGGCTTCCGGCGGGGTGTT
This sequence comes from Candidatus Methylomirabilota bacterium, assembly GCA_035260865.1. Lineage (GTDB taxonomy): Bacteria > Methylomirabilota > Methylomirabilia > Rokubacteriales > CSP1-6 > CAMLFJ01. The sequence goes on from DATFUK010000444.1 coordinate 7,313, forward strand.
TCTGGTGGCCCGGCGCCCGCCGGTCGCCACCGAAGATGGTCACTTTGACGCGTAAGCGTGGCATCTTATCCACGCCACACGACCACAATTCCCTTGGGAGGCTCATGATGATGGCACGTCGCTTCGCCGCCATGGCGGTGGCAGTCCTTCTCTACGCGGGTCCCGCGCTCGCCCAGGACAAGCTCCCTCCCCTCAAGACCGGCGTGGACGGCACCTTCGCCCCGCACGCGATGCCCAAGCTGGGCGGCGGGGTCGAGGGCTTCCAGATCGACCTCTTCACCGAGGTCGCGCGCCGCATGAAGCGGGAGATCACGATCGACGCGGTGAGCTTCTCCACCCTCATCCCGGGCATGCAGTCCGGCCGCTACGACTTCATCGCGGCGCCGACGACGGTGACCAGGGAGCGCGCGGAGAACATGCTGTTCACCGCCGGCTATCTCTGGACCGCGTACCAGTTCGGCATCAAGAAGGGCTCGGAGCCGATCAAGGACTGGGGCGACCTCAAGGGCAAGGCGGTATCGGTCAACAAGGGCACGCCCTACGAGACGCTGTCCAAGGCCAAGGCCGCCGAGCACGGCTTCGCGGTGCAGGTCTACGACACCCAGCCGGACGCCACCCAGGCCGTCCTCTCGGGCCGTGCCTACGCGACCCTCGGCGGCAACACCACCATCGTCTACGCGGCGTCCAAGAACCCGCAGTTCGTGGCCGACCTCGAGCTCAAGGACACGCGCGCCCACTGGGCCGCCCCGGTGCCCAAGAGCAACCCGAAGCTCCGCGCCGAGCTCCAGGACGCGCTCGACTGCATGAAGAAGGACGGCACGATCGCCAAGATGTCCGAGAAATGGTTCGGCCGCAAGCCGCCGGCCGACGGCCTCGAGGTGGTGATCACCCCGGGCTACGGCGTCCCGGGCATGCCGGGCTACGATCCGACGCCCCACGAGCTCAGGTGCAACTGACCTGAGCGCATGGGCCGCCCGATCGTCGACGCGCGCGGCATCCACAAGCATTTCGGCGCGCTCCACGTCCTGAAGGGCGTCGACCTCACGGTGGCCGAGCGCGAGCTGGTGTTCGTCATCGGGCCGTCGGGATCGGGCAAGTCGACCCTGCTGCGCTGCCTCAACCGGCTGGAGGAGCCGTCCTCCGGCACGGTGGTGGTGGACGGCATCGACATGCTCGACCCGCGGACCGACATCAACCACGCCCGCCAGCGCATCGGCATGGTGTTCCAGTCCTTCAACCTCTATCCCCACATGACCGCGCTCGGCAACGTCACGCTCGCGCTCCGCAAGGTCGCGGGCAAGCCGCGCGCCGACGCGGAGGCGCTGGGCCGGGCCGCCCTGGAGCGGGTCGGCCTGGCCGACCGCGCCGACCACACGCCCGGGCAGCTCTCGGGCGGCCAGCAGCAGCGGGTGGCCATCGCGCGCGCGATCGCGCTCGAGCCGCGGGTCATGCTGTTCGACGAGCCGACCAGCGCGCTCGATCCCGAGCTGGTGGGCTCGGTGCTCGAGGTCATGCGCTCCCTCCGCGAGAGCGGCATGACCATGATCGTGGTCAGCCACGAGATGGGCTTTGCCCGCAACGCGGCCGACCGGGTCCTGTTCATGGACGAGGGCGCCATCGTGGAGCAAGGGCCGCCCGCCGCGATCTTCGAGCGCCCCGCGCAGGAGCGCACCCGCAGCTTCATCGGCCAGATCCAGCGGCACTGAGGTGTCGCGCTGGGACCGCTTCGCCGACACGTTCTTCAACGGCAAGGTCATGCTCAAGTACCTGCCCGACATCCTGTCCGGCGTGGTGGTCACGATCGAGCTGGCCCTCCTCGTCGTGGTCACCGGGATCGCGGCCGGGCTGGCCCTGGCCCTGCTCCGCAGCCTCGGCGTCCGGCCACTCAACTGGGCGATCATCGCCGTCGTCGACCTGTTCCGCTCGTTGCCGCCGCTGGTCGTCATCGTGCTGATCTACTTCGGCCTGCCGAGCGTCGACGTCTCCCCGTCCGGCTTCGTCTCGACCTGGCTATCGCT
>DATFUK010000445.1:0-16042 GCA_035260865.1 Candidatus Methylomirabilota bacterium
GCGGCCCAGCCGGCCCGCCAGCAGCTTCCCGGCGGCCTGACCGTGCTGGTGAGGGAGAACACCGCGACCGCGGTCACCGCCGCCTCGCTGATGGTTCGCATGGGCTCGCGCTGGGAGACCGAGGACGACGCGGGCATCAGCCATCTCCTCCAGCAGGTGCTGCTCAAGGGGACCGAGAAGCGCTCGGCGCTCGAGATCGCGGAGACCGCGGAGAACCTGGGCGGCGGCATCGGCGCGTCGGCCGACCTGGACTACTCGGAGATCCGGGCCACCGCCCTCGCGCGAAACTGGCGCACGATGCTCGAGCTGATCGCCGACGTGGCGCTCCGGCCCACGCTGCCCGCCGCCGAGATCGACGGGGAGCGCCGCGCCACGCTGACCGCGCTGCGCAGCCGTCAGGACCAGCCGTTCTCCCTGGCGCTCGATACCCTCATGAGCCACGTCTACGGCGATCACCCGTACGGCCGCCCGATCCTGGGCCGGCCCGCGGCGCTCGAGCGCATCGACCGCGCCCGGCTGATCGCGCATCACCAGCGGTTCTACCGGGCCCCGCGCATGATTCTGGCGGTGAGCGGTGACGTGGACACGCGCCTCGTGATGGCGGAGGTGGCGCGCCTGTTCGCCGGCGTGCCCACCGGCCCCCCGGAGCCCGACCCTGCGCTGCCGGCGGCCGCGGCCCGGGCGGACCGCACCGTGATCGTGAAGGCGTCGGCGCAGGCACAGGTTCTGGCCGGCTTCCTGGCTCCCCCCACGTCGCACGCCGACTACGCGGCGGTGAAGGTGCTGGCCACCGCGCTGGGCGGCGGCATGGCCGGCCGGCTCTTCACCGAGGTGCGCGACAAGCAGGGCCTGGCCTACTCGACGGGCGGCGCCTACCCCTCGCGGGAAGGTCCGGGCGTGCTCTTCGCCCAGCTCGGCACTGCGCCGGCCAACCAGGCCCGGGCGGAGGCCGCGATGCTGGGGGAACTCGAGCGCATCCGCCGCGAGCCCGTGAGCCCGGCCGAGCTGGCGCGCGCCAAGGGCTATCTCCTCGGGCAGTTCGCGCTGGATCGGCGCACCAACGCGCGCCTGTCCTGGTACGACGGCTTCTTCGAGTCGCTCGGGGTCGGGCCCGGATTCGCCGAGCGCTACGCGCGGGCAGTGGAGGCGGTCACCGCGGACGACGTGCAGCGGGTCGCGCGCACCTATCTGAGCGCGCCCACCGTGGTCACGCTCGGACCCGCGGCGCAGTAGCGGGCCGTGTTCCCTCTCAAGGACGATAATCCTTCCCAGAACACCCCGATCGTCACGATCGGCCTGATCCTGGCCAACGCGCTCGTCTTCCTCTATCAGTTCTCGCTGGAGGTGGGCGGCGGGCAGGGGGCGCAGGCCGGGCAGGCCTTCATCGAGGAGTTCGGGTTGGTGCCGTGCCGGCTGACCGGCGCCTGCCGTGTCGGGATGGACCTGCCGTCTCCGATCCTGACGATCTTCAGCTCGATGTTCATGCACGGGGGTCTCTTCCACATCGCGGGCAACATGCTCTACCTGTGGATCTTCGGCAACAACGTCGAAGACGTCCTGGGCCACGGCCGCTACCTGATCTTCTACCTCGCCTCCGGCGTGGCGGCCGCGCTGGCCCAGACCGCCATCGGTCCCTCCTCGGCGGTACCCATGGTGGGCGCGAGCGGCGCGGTGTCCGGGGTGCTCGGCGCCTACCTGGTGCTCTTCCCGCACGCCTACGTGACCACGCTGATCATCCTGGGCTTCTTCTTCCGCCTCGTGAAGATCCCCGCGGTGGTCGTTCTGGGGTTCTGGATCGTGCTGCAGGTGCTCAACGGGCTCGGGAGCTTCGGGGCGAGCGGCGGGGTGGCCTTCTTTGCCCATATCGGGGGCTTCCTGGCCGGCATGGGGCTGCTGTTCGTGCTGAGACCCCGGGCCGGCACCCGCGTCGGCTGAATTCGTTCCCGGAGGGGGTTCGGCTATATAATTATGACCGTTGTGATTTCTGGCACGGTCTCTGGGGCTTAGGAGCCCGCATGAACGCGGTCGAGCCGTTCCCTCACCAGCAGCGGTCCACCGTCTTTCTCTGCGATCGTCCGCTCTGCCATCTCCGGGCCGAAGGCGCGGGCGGCACAAGAAAGGAGCCGGCGTGAAGAGGTCCCCAACGAAGCGTGGCCTGTCGAAGCCTGCCCAGCCACGGAAGCCAGCACCCACGGTCCGCGGAAAGACGGTCGCCGCGACGGAACGAGCCCCGGTCGAGACTCGCGCAAAAACAAAAATCCGTCTCGACGTCGCGCTGGTGGAGCGCAAGCTCCTCGAATCGCGCGAGAAGGCGGCGCGCGTGATCCTGGCCGGGGACGTGATCGTGGACGGGCAGCGGGTGGACAAGGCGGGCGCGCTCGTCGCGCCCGGCGCGCGCATCGAGCTGGCCGCGCGTCCGCGCTTCGTGAGCCGGGGCGGCGACAAGCTGGCGCACGCGCTCGCCACCTTCACGATCGAGCCCAGGGGACGCGTGGCCATCGACGTGGGCGCATCCACCGGCGGGTTCACCCACTGCCTGCTGGAGCAGGGGGCGGTGAAGGTGTACGCGGTGGACGTGGGGCAGGGCCAGCTCGACGCGAAGCTGCGCGCCGACGGGCGCGTGGTGGTGATGGAGAAGACGAACGCGCGCAACCTGCCGATCGATTCCTTCCCCGAATCGCCCGATCTGGCCACCGTGGACATCTCGTTCATCTCGCTCGAGAAGGTGCTCCCGTCCGTGTTCAACGTGCTCACCTCGAAGGGGGAGGCGGTGGTGCTGGTGAAGCCCCAGTTCGAGGTCGGCAAGGGGCAGGTGGGCAAGGGCGGCGTGGTACGCGACAGCTCGCATCACCGGGCGGTGGTCGCCCGGGTGGCGCGCTTCGCGGTGCTGCACGGCTGGCACGTGCGCGGCGTCACCGCGTCGCCGCTCAAGGGGCCCAAGGGCAACCGCGAGTTCTTCCTCCTCCTCACCAAGACCGGCCGCACCCTCGCCGAGCTGGACGCGCTGATCGCCCAGACCACCGCGGAGGAGGTGCCGGTGCCGTGAAGCGGCTGGGCATCGTCGCCAAGACCGACCGGGAGGAGGCCCGCGCCGTGGTGCCGCAGCTGCTCGAGTGGTGCGCGGCCCGCGGGATCCAGCCGGTGCTCGAGAAGGAGACGGCGGCGCTCTGCCCCGAGGCGACGGTGCCGATGGCGGGACGGCCGGAGCTGCCGGCCCAGTCCGATCTCCTGCTCGTCCTGGGCGGCGACGGCACCCTGCTCAGCATGGCGCGCCTGGTCGGCGACCTCGGCGTGCCGATCCTGGGCGTCAACCTGGGCGGCCTCGGCTTCCTGACCGCGCTGACGCTGGACGAGCTCTTCCCGGCGCTGGAGTCCTACCTGCGCGGGGAGCTGGTCATCGAGGAGCGCATGCTGCTCGAGGCCCGCGTGTTCCGGCAGGGCGAGCGCCTCGGCGAGTACGCCGCGCTCAACGACGTGGTGATCACCAAGTCGGCGATGAGCCGCATCATCCGGCTCGAGGTGGCGGTGGACGGGGTGTTCGCCACCGGCTACCGGGCGGACGGCCTCATCCTCTCCACCCCGACCGGCTCGACCGCCTACTGCCTCTCGGCGGGCGGCCCCATCGTGTTCCCGACCATGGACGCGGTGGTGCTCACCCCGATCTGCTCGCACACCCTCACCAACCGCCCGATCGTGCTGCCCGCCACCCAGCGCATCTCGATCGCCCTGCTCACCGACCAGGACGTCATGCTGACCCTGGACGGCCAGGTGGGCTTCGCGCTCAAGGCGCACGACGTCGTCGAGGTGCGCCGGGCCACCGCCCGGATCCGGCTCCTCCGCGTACCCCAGAAGAACTTCTTCTCGGTGCTCCGCACGAAGCTCAAGTGGGGCGAGCGATAAGATACAGTTGAGCACCTCGCGACGGTGGCCGTAGCATGGCCGGAGCGATGCTGCGCGAGCTGTCGATTCGTAACCTGGCGGTGGTGGAAGAGGCGGTGGTGCCGTTCGCCGCCGGTCTCAACGTGCTCACCGGCGAGACCGGCGCCGGCAAGTCCATCGTGGTGGACGCCCTCCTGCTCCTCACCGGCGCCCGCGCCCAGCTCGACTGGATCCGCACCGGAGCCGACACCGCGGTGGTGTCCGCGGTGTTCGAGATCGACCCGGCCGGGCCGGTGGCCGCGCTGCTCGACGAGGCCGGGCACCGGCCGGGCGACGGCGAGCTCGTCATCAAGCGCGAGCTCGCGCGCAGCGGCCGGCACCGCGCTTTCGTCAACGACGCGCCCGCCACCGTGGGCCTGCTCGAGCGCCTGGGCGAGCTCCTGGTGGAGCTCCACGGCCAGCACGAGCACCAGCGCCTGCTGGAGCCGGCGCGGCAGCTACTCCTGCTGGACCGCTTCGCGGGGGCGGACGAGCGCCGCGAGCGACTGGGCGGGCTGGTGCGCCAGTGGGACGAGGCGCGAGACACCCTCCTGCGCTTGCAAGAGGAAATGCGCGAGGGAGCCCGCCAGGAAGACCTCTACCGCTTCCAGCTCTCCGAGATCGACGGGCTCCAGCTCAGGGACGGCGAGGAGGACGAGCTCCGGGCCGAGCGTGGGCGGCTGCAGCACGCCGAGCGGATCGCGGCGGGGCTGCAGGAAGCGCTCGGCCTGCTCTACGAGGACCCGCAGTCGGCGGCGGCCCGGCTCGCGCGCGCGGCCGCGTTGCTGCGCGACGTCTCGCGCCACGAGCCAGAGGCCGCCGCGCCCATCGAGGCGATCGAGGGCGCGCAGGCCTACGTCGAGGACGTGGTCGGCCGGGCCCGCGCGCTCCGCGACCGCGCGGTCTTCGATCCCGAGCGGCTCGAGCAGATCGATGGCCGGCTCGATGCCATCGTGAAGCTCAAGCGCAAGTACGGCGACTCGGTGGCCGCGATCCTCGCCCACCGGCACGAGGTCGCGGCGGCCCTCGACCGGATCACGCGCCACGACGCGATCGCGGAGGACATGGAGCGTGCGGTGGCCGCGGCGGCCGCCGCGGCGGGCACCGAGGCGGCCGCGCTCTCGGAGGCCCGCACTCGCGGGGCGGAGAAGCTCGAGCGCCTGATCCAGAAGGAGATCCGCGGCCTCGGCATGGAGCACGGGCGCTTCCGGGTGGCGCTCCGGCGGGAGCCGGCCGCCGCGGGCGAGCTCGGCTCGGCCGACGGGGGCTGGCGGGTGGGACCGCGCGGGGCCGAGACCGCCGAGCTGCTGCTCTCGGCCAACCCGGGCGAGGACCTGCGGCCGCTGGCCAAGGTGGTCTCGGGCGGCGAGCTCTCGCGCGTGATGCTGGCCGCCAAGACGGTCCTGGCCGCCGCGGACGACGTGCCGGTGCTGGTCTTCGACGAGGTGGACGCGGGCATCGGCGGCCGCGTGGCCGACGTGGTGGGCCAGAAGCTCCGCGCCTCCTCGGAGGGGCGCCAGGTCCTCTGCGTGACGCACCTGGCCCCGATCGCCGCCTACGCGGGGCATCACCTGCTGGTCGAGAAGCGGGTGGCCCGTGGTGCCACGCGGACCTCGGTGACCCCGCTCCGGGAGGCCGCCCGCGTTGACGAGGTCGCGCGCATGCTGGGCGGCGAGCGGGTGACCGACACCTCGCGCCGTCACGCCCGGGAGCTCCTGCGAGGCTCGGCGGGTGGTGTAAGATGAGGCCCGGACATGCTTAACGCCATTTTCCGCTCGATCTTCGGGACCAAGCACGAGCGCGACGTCAAGCGCATGCGCCCGGTCGTCGCCGAGATCGCCGCGCTCGAGCCCGGCCTGCAGGCGCTCTCCGACGAGGCCCTCCGCCACCGCACCGTCGAGCTACGCCAGCGGCTCGCCGACGGGGCCGAGCTCGACGACCTCCTACCGGAGGCGTTCGCGGCGGTCCGCGAGGCGGCGCGGCGCACGGTGCGCATGCGGCACTTCGACGTGCAGATGATGGGCGGCATGGTGCTGCACTCCGGCAAGATCGCGGAGATGGCCACCGGGGAAGGCAAGACCCTCGTGGCCACGCTGCCCGCGTATCTCAACGCGCTGCCCGGCCTCGGCACCCACCTGGTGACGGTCAACGACTACCTGGCCCGGCGCGACGCGCAGTGGATGGGCCCGATCTACCACGCCCTCGGCCTCACGGTGGGGGTGATCCAGCACGAGATGCAGTACGTGTACGACCCGGCCTACGCGTCCTCCGACATCCGGCTGGCCGCCCTGCGCGCGGTGACCCGGAAAGAGGCCTACGCCGCCGACATCACCTACGGCACCAACAACGAGTTCGGCTTCGACTACCTCCGCGACAACATGCAGTTCAGCCTCGACGACATCGTCCAGCGCGAGCACCACTACGCGATCGTGGACGAGGTGGACTCCATCCTGATCGACGAGGCGCGTACCCCGCTCATCATCTCGGGACGGGACCGCAGCGCGGAGAGCCGGGCCCCGCTCTACGAGAAGGTGAACCGGGTGATTCCGCGGCTCAAGCGAGCCGCCACCATCGTGGAGGGCAAGCTCTCGGAGATCGAGGAGTCGGCCGAGGGCGACTTCATCGTGGACGAGAAGGCCCGCACCGTCTCGCTGACCGACCAGGGTGGGGCCTACTGCGAGCGGCTGCTCGGGATCGAGAACCTCTCCGACCCCGCCAACATCGAGACCGCCCACCACATCCACCAGGCCCTCAAGGCCCACCACATCTTCCACAAGGACGTGGACTACGTGGTCAAGGACCTGGAGACGGTGGATGACCAGGGACGAATGGTGCTGCAAGCGCAGGTGGTGATCGTGGACGAGTTCACCGGCCGGATGATGCCGGGCCGGCGCTGGTCCGACGGCCTCCACGAGGCGGTGGAGGCGAAGGAAGGGCTCAAGATCGCGCGGGAGAACCAGACCCTCGCGACCATCACGCTGCAGAACTACTTCCGCATGTACGACAAGCTCTCGGGCATGACCGGGACCGCGGCGACCGAGGCGGAGGAGTTCGCCAAGATCTACGAGCTCGACGTCACCGTGATCCCGACCAACCGCACGCTCGGCCGGATCAACTTCCCGGACGTGGTCTACAAGACCGAGCGCGAGAAGTTCGACGCGGTGGCCGACGAGATCGCGGAGCGGCACGCCAAGGGCCAGCCGATCCTGGTGGGCACCGTCTCCATCGAGAAATCGGAGCGCCTCTCCAAGCTGCTCAAGAAGCGCGGGATCGTCCACCAGGTGCTCAACGCCAAGTACCACGAGCGCGAGGCGGAGATCGTGGCCCAGGCCGGGCGGGACAAGACCGTCACCATCGCCACCAACATGGCGGGCCGCGGCACCGACATCCTGCTCGGCGGCAACCCGGACTTCCTGGCCAAGGCCCTGCTGAGCAAGAAGGGGCTCGACCCGGCCACCGCATCCGCGGAGGCGCGGGAGGCGGCCTGGCTCGAGGCGAAGAAGGCTACCGATCCGGAACACGAGCGGGTGGTCGGGCTCGGGGGCCTCCACATCATCGGCACCGAGCGCCACGAGTCGCGGCGCGTGGACAACCAGCTCCGCGGCCGCTCGGGACGCCAGGGCGACCCCGGCTCTTCCCGTTTCTACCTCTCGCTCGAGGACGACCTGCTGCGCATCTTCGGCTCCGAGCGGATCCAGCGGATCATGGACCACCTCGGGATGGAAGAGGGCGAGCCGATCGAGCACAAGCTCGTCACGCGCGCCATCGGCACCGCCCAGAAGCGGGTGGAGACGCGCAACTTCGAGATCCGCAAGCACCTGCTCGAGTACGACGACGTCATGAACAAGCAGCGCGAGATCGTCTACGGGCTGCGGCGCGAGGTCCTGGCCGGGGAGAGCCAGGAAGAGACCGTGCTCGAGTGGATCGGCGAGCTGGTGGGCGTGGTGGTGGCGCGCTACGCGGGCCCCGAGGCCCACCAGGAAGACTGGGACATGGTGGGGCTCAACGAGGCCCTGCATCGCCAGTTCGACTTCCGGATGCCCGACCTCAAGGTGGACGACATCGCGTCCCATGGCGCCCTCGTGGAGCAGGTCACCGAGGCGGCCGAGGCCCACTACCGCCGGCGCGAGGGGGAGATGGGCGGGGAGATGTTCCACCGCCTCGAGCGCTGGATCATCCTCGGGCTCGAGTGGGAGGGCGGGGGCTTCCGCGGGATCAACCAGCTCTGGCGCGAGCACTTGCTCAACATGGACCATCTGAAGGAGGGCATCGGCCTCCGCGGCTACGGCCAGCGGGATCCGCTGACCGAGTACAAGAAGGAAGCCTTCGACATGTTCCAAGAGATGATCGGCAGCCTGAAGGAGACGGCGGTCGAGCAGCTCTTCAAGGTGCGCATGACCCAGGAGGACGCGCCGACGACCCGGGTGGCCCAGCGCGCGACGCCCGAGTGGCAGGAGTCGCGCGGCGGTGATCTCGACAGCGCGCCGGGACGCCCGGCGACCGCGCGGGCAGAGCCGCGGGCCGCCGACGGACAGAAGGTCGGCCGCAACGATCCGTGCCACTGCGGCTCCGGCAAGAAGTACAAGAAGTGCTGCCTGCTCAAGGGAGCCTGAGTACCCGCGACGCGGCAGCCCACATCTAGTGCCGCAGCGCGTCCCCGCCCCCCGCTGGTGGGGTTTTTTCTTGGTTGATCCGTCGATCGCGTGTTATTACTGATCTACGCCTTCCGGGCGTGCACGACATGCGACTCGAATCGATCTTGATCCATGGTTTCAAGTCGTTCGCGGAGAAGACCGACGTGAAGGTCTTCCCGGGCGTGACCTGCATCGTCGGGCCGAACGGCTGCGGCAAGTCCAACGTCGCCGACGCGATCCGCTGGGCCCTCGGCGAGCAGAGTCCCAAGACCCTCCGCGGGGCCAAGATGGAAGACGTCATCTTCCACGGCTCCGCCTCCCGCAAGATGATCGGGATGGCCGAGGTCAACCTCGTCTTCAACAACGACGAGGGCCTCAGCGTGCCGTGGAGCGAGGTGGCGGTCGCCCGGCGCCTCTACCGCACCGGCGAGAGCGAGTACCTGCTCAACACCAACGTGTGCCGGCTGCGCGACATCCAGGACCTCTTCGCGGGCACCGGGGTGAACCCGAAGGCCTACGCACTCATGGACCAGGAGCGGCTCAACCACGTGCTGACCGCCAAGCCGTGGGAGCGGCGCATGTTCATCGAGGAGGCCGCGGGCATCGCGCGCTACAAGCAGCAGCGCTCCGAGACCCAGGGCAAGCTCGACGCGACCCGGCTCAACCTGCAACGGCTGCGCGACGTGATGGAGGAGGTGCGCCGCCAGCTGTCCTCGATCGAGCGCCAGGCGCGGAAGGCCCAGCAGTACAAGGCGCTCCAGTCCGAGCGACAGGGCCTCGACCTGGCCCTCCTCGCGGCGGACTACGCGGCGCGGGCCGCCCAGCACGAGGCGGTCACCCGGGAGATGGAGTCGCTGCGCGAGACCGAGGAGCAGCACCGCGCCCGGATCGCCACCCTGACCGGCCGCCAGGCCCTGCAGGCCGCCGCCATCCAGGACACCGAGTACCGGCTGGGCGACCTGCGCCAGTCCGTGCAGAAGATCCAGGGCGAGGCCGAGCGGCTCCTCGAGCGCCGGGAGCAGATGGGGCTCCAGATCCAGGATCTCGTCGCGGAGGAGCGACGCCTCGAGGAGGAGATCCGCGGGCTGGCCGAGCGACGGGTGGCCCTCGCCGCCGAGCGCGTGGACAAGGGTCGCGGCCTCGAGGAGGCCCGCCACCGGCACGCGGAGCAGGACAACGAGGTGCGGCGCGTCGAGACCCAGATCGAGGCCTGTCGCGGCGCGCTCAGCGAGCGCCGCGAGCGCTTCGAGGCCCTCCGGCTCGAGCAGATCCGGGTCGCGGGAGCCCGCGCCGAGCTCACACGCACGGGTGGCGAGCTCCGGGAGCGCCGCGCCCAGGTGGATCGCCGCGCGGAGCGCCTCGCTACCGAGCTGACGGGGGCTCGCGCGGAGGCCGACGCGCTCGCGGCCACGCGCCTGCGCCTGGAGGCCGCGAGCCAGCGGGCCGGCGCCCAGCTCTCGCTACTGAGCACGGAGCTGCACGAGATCGAGGCCGCGCGGCGGGATCGCGAGACCGCGCGGGTCGAGGCGCAGGCGGCGGCTGCCGGCCTGCGCGTGAAGCTGGCCGCGCGGCAGTCGGCGCTGGAGGCGCTCGAGCGCCTGGAGCGAGAGCGCGAGGGCTACGGCGCGGGCGTGCGGGCGATGTTCGCGCACCCCGCCTCCGGCAACCTGGGCGGTGTCGTCGGGACGGTGGCCGATCTCCTCGAGGTCCCGAACGGGCTCGAGGCCGCGGTGGAGGCGGTGCTCGGCGATCGGCTCCAGTGGGTGGTGGTGGAGCGCTTCGAGCACGCGCGGGCCGCGCTCGGGTACCTGGAGCGCGAGGGCGCGGGGGCGGCCACCCTGCTGCCGCTCGAAACGCTGCCGTCCGCGGCGGCCCTCCCCGACGACTCGGGGGAGGTGAGCTGGGCGGCCCGCCTGGTGGGCGGCCCGCGCCCGGCCCTGCTGCACTACCTCCTCGGCCGCGTCGGCATCGTGTCCCATCTCGATCAGGCCGAGACGCTCTGGCGGCGGAACGGCGTGGTCGCGACCTACGTCACCCGCTCCGGCGAGGTGCTGTCACCGAGCGGGCGACTCACCGGCGGCCATCGCGACAGCGAGCGGCAGGGCAACGATCACTCCCTGCTCGGACGCAAGCGGGCCATCCGCCAGCTCGGCGAGGAGATCGCCGGCCTCGAGCGCGAGGTGACCGCGGCCGCGGCGCGGGCGGAAGCGATCGAGGCGGAGGTGACGGGCCTGCGCGCGCGGATCGAGGGGCTCCAGTCCAACTATCAGGCGCAGGAGACCGCGCGGGTATCCGGCGAGAAGGACCTCGAGTCGGTGCTGCGCGAGGCGGACCGCGTCACGCGCCACCTCGAGACGCTGACCGCGGAGCAGGAACAGCTCGCGGGCGAGCGGGAAGAGACCGCGGGCCAGCTCGTCGAGCTGGAGCGCGCGCTGGTGGCCGCCTCGGAGCAGGAGGCCCGGCTGGGCGGCGACCTGACCGCGCTGCAGGCCCTCCTCGAGAGCGGGCAGGGCGACGAGGCCGGGCTCACCGAGCGCCTCACGGTCTGCCGCGTCGAGCTGGCCACGGTGGCGGAGCGGGTAGACTCGCTCGGCCGCGACATCGAGCGCATCATGGGACTCGAGCAGGACTTCGGCCTCCAGCAGCAGCAGTCGGTGGGGCGACGCGGGCAAACCGCCGAGCGACGCTCGGACCTGACCGCGGAGCGCGGGCGCACCGACGCGCAGGCTCGGGACGCGGTGGCCGAGCGCGACCGGCTCGAGGCCGAGGTGGCGGTCATCGCGGAGGAGCACCAGCGCCAGCTCGACCTGCGGCAGGCGCTCGAGACCGATCTGCGCGAGGTGCAGCACCAGCTCACCACGCTCGTGAGCCGCCTCCACCAGCTCGACCTGACCGAGACGGAAGGCCGGGTGCGCCGCGAGGAGCTCGTGCAGGAGGCGCGCCGCCGCCATGCGGTCGAGACGCCGGAGGCGCTGCTGGCCGCTCACGACGACGCGCGGGACCTCGAGGAGGTCCGGCAGCGGCACGAGGAGCTCACGACCAAGCTCGAGGCCATGGGCCCGGTCAACCTGGTGGCGGACGAGGAGTTCCGCGAGCTGACCGAGCGCCTGGACTTCCTCCGTACCCAGCACGATGACGTGGTCGGGTCCATCAAGGACCTGGAGAAAGCCCTGCGCGGCATGACCCGCACCGCCCAGGAGCGGTTCCAGGAAGCCTTCGACGACATCAACCGGCATTTCAGCGAGATCTTCGCCCGGCTGTTCGAGGGCGGGCGCGCCGAGCTGCGCATGGTGCCGCCGGAGGAGGGCGAGGAGGACCCGCTGGAGCTGGGCGTGGAGCTGATGGCCCAGCCGCGGGGCAAGCGCCTGCAGGCGGTCACCCTGATGTCGGGGGGCGAGAAGGCCCTCACCGGGCTGGCTCTGCTCTTCGCGATCTTCTACCACCGCCCGAGCCCGTTCTGCGTGCTCGACGAGGTGGACGCGCCCCTCGACGACGCGAACATCCACCGGTTCATCCGGGTGCTGCGCGAGCTCTGCACCCAGACCCAGTTCGTGGTGATCACGCACAACCGCAAGACGATGGAGGCCGCCGACGTGCTCTATGGCGTGACCATGGAGGAGCCGGGCCTCTCCCGCCTCGTCTCAGTAAAGCTGACCGAAGCGTAACCCGCGCTACACTACTGGGCATGACGCCCACGGAAAGCTCCGCGACCTCCCTCGGCGGTCATCTCCGCGCGCTCCGCGAGGCCCGGGGCGGCTCGCTGGAGGACATGGCGCGCTCCACCCGGGTCGGCATCCGCCATCTCGAAGCCCTCGAGGAGGAGCGTCTGGCCGATCTGCCGTCGCCGGTCTTCGTGCGGGGCTTCATCCGGGCCTACTGCGGCTTCCTGCGCGAGGGCCCGGAGGAGGCGCTCGCGCACTATGAGGCCCTGGCCGGGGAGCGCGCGGCCATGCAGGCGGCCAACGCCCCGCCGCGTCCCCGTACCACGTGGGCCCCCAGCTCCGTCCTGGTGGGCCTGGCCCTGCTGGTGATCCTGGCCGTCGCGCTGATCGTGATCAACCTCACTGTGAAGCGAACGGGCGGAACTTCAGTCGCAGCACCAGCAATGGACGTGTCGGCCGCGAGTCCAGATTCGCTGCCGACTCCGGCGCCGGCCCAGGTCGAGACCCCGAAGGTGCCCCCGGCTCCGGCGCCGGCCGCGGCCCCGCCGGTCAGTACCCCCGCGGCCATGCCTGCCCCGGCGCCGACACCGGCGCCCGCGGTGGCCCGCAGCGCGGGGGGCCCTCAGCGCCTCATGATCCGGGCGCTGGACGCGACCTGGATCCGCGTCCAGCCCGACGAGGGCCGGGCCACCGAGGAGCTGCTGCCGGCCGGCGCCAGCCGGGAGTGGTCGGCCGAGCGCCGGTTCCTCGTGACCATTGGCAATGCGGGCGGCGTCGAGGTCGCCCTGAACGGCAAGGTCCTGCCGCCGCTCGGCCCGAAAGGGACGGTGATCCAGCGGCTCGAGCTCCCCCAGGGACCGGCCTCCGGCTCGTGAGCCTGTTCGGCTCCCTCGGGGAGCGCGTCCGGCAGGGACTGCGGCGCACCCGCGAGCTGATGGACGAGGGCCTGGGCGCCATCCTCGCCATCGCCCGTCCGGTGGACGAGGCGATGCTGGAGGAGCTCGAGGAGACCCTGATCGCGGCGGATCTGGGCGCAGCCGCGGCGGGCGCCTTCGTCAAGCGCGTCCGCGACGAGATCAGGCGCGGGCGCGTGGTGACCACCCAGGACGTGCGCGCCTCCCTGCATCGGTTTCTCGAGGAGTCCCTCGCGGGCGCGTCCGCGCCGCTCGTCCTCGACGCGCATCCCACCGTCATCCTCATGCTGGGCGTCAACGGCGCCGGCAAGACCACGAGCGCCGCGAAGATGGCGGCCTCGCTGAAGGCCGACGGCAAGCGCGTGTTGATGGCCGCCGCGGACACCTTCCGCGCGGCGGCCATCGAGCAGCTCCAGGAGTGGGGCCGCCGGATCGACGTGGACGTCATCCACCAGGTCGCGGGCGCCGACCCGGCCGCGGTGGTCTTCGACGCGGTGAAGGCGGCCACTTCGCGCGACGTGGACGTGCTGCTGGTGGACACCGCCGGGCGGCTGCACACCAAGTCCAACCTCATGGACGAGCTCTCCAAGCTCAAGCGCGTGCTGGGCCGCCAGATGCCCGGCGCCCCCCACGAGTCGCTGATGGTGCTGGAGGCGCCCACCGGCCAGAACGGGCTGCAGCAGGCCCGCATGTTCCACGACGCGGTCGGGCTCACCGGCCTCGTGCTGACCAAGCTCGACGGCACCGCCAAGGGCGGCATCGCGATCCGCATCCACCAGGAGCTCGGGGTGCCGATCAAGCTGGTCGGGGTCGGCGAGCAGATCGAGGACCTGCAGACCTTCGACCCGAAGACCTTCGTGGACGCCCTCCTGGGAGAGCAGCCGGAGCCGCAACAAGCGCGGTAAAATGCCTGCCCGGGTGGCCTCCGGCGCCCGGACGACGACATGACCGATCTCGAGTGGATGACGCGGGCCCTGACCCTCGCGGCGCGGGGGCGGGGTCTCACGTCACCCAACCCCATGGTGGGCGCCATCGTGGTGCGGGACGGCGCGGTCCTTGCCGAGCGCTTCCACGAGCGGGCGGGCGCGGCTCACGCGGAGGCCGCCGCGCTGGCGGAGGCGGGCGAGCGGGCGCGCGGCGCCACGCTCTACGTGACGCTCGAGCCCTGCAACCACGTGGGGCGCACGCCGCCCTGCGTGGACGCGATCATCCGGGCCGGGATCCGCCGCGTCGTGTCGGCCACGCCCGACCCCAACCCGCGCGTGAAGGGCGGGGGAGCCGCCACCCTCGTCGCCGCGGGCATCGAGGTCGCGACGCCGTGTCTCGAGCGCGCCGCCCGTGAGCTCAACCGGGCCTTCTTCACCGCGGTCGAGCGGCAGCGGCCCCACGTCACCGCCAAGTGGGCCATGACCCTGGACGGCAAGATCGCGGCCTTCGACCGCCGCTCGCAGTGGATCACGGGGGAGCCGGCGCGGCAGGAGGGGCATCGGCTGCGCAGCCAGAGCGACGCGATCGTCACCGGGATCGGAACCGTGCTCGCCGACGACCCGGCGCTGACGGTGCGCCTGCCGCAACCGTGGCCGCGCGAGCCCTATCGCGTGGTGGTGGACAGCCGCGCCCGGCTGCCGCTCGACTCGAAGCTGCTCCAGACCGGGAGCCGGTCCCGCGTCCTGGTGGCGGTCGGGGAAGCGGCGCCGCCGCAGCGGCTGGCCGCGCTCGAGTCGGCGGGCGTGACCGTGCTGGCGTGCAAGTCGCGGGATGGCCGGGTCGACGTGGCCGATCTCGGCGCGCGCCTCTTCGCCCTCGACGTGACCGCGGTGCTGCTGGAAGCGGGCGGTGAGCTGGCCGGCGCCTTCGTGAAGGCGGGCCTGGTGGACCGCGTTGCCGCGTTCGTGGCCCCCACGCTGGTGGGCGGCGGGGCGGCACCGACTCCGGTCGGCGGCCCCGGGCTCACCCTGCCCGCCGCGCTCCGGCTGATCAACATGACCACGCGCCCGATCGGCACGGACTGGCTCATCGAAGCCGACGTGGCTCACTGACCGCGCGCCATGTTCACCGGACTCGTGGAGGAGATGGGCCGCGTGCTCGATCGCGACGGCGCGCGCCTGGTGGTGAGCGCCGACCGCGTGATGGCGGACGGCGACCTGGGGGCCAGCGTGGCGGTCAACGGGGCCTGCCTCACGGTGGTGGAGCGCGGCCCCGGGCGCCTGCGGTTCGATATGGGGCCGGAGACGCTCGCGCGCACCGCGCTCGCCGATCTCGCGACCGGGGACGCGGTCAATCTCGAGCGGCCCATGCGCCTGGGCGGCCTGGTGGGCGGCCACCTGGTGCAGGGACACGTGGACGGCGTGGGGATCGTGGTGGATCTCACCCGCCAGGCAGAGACCGCCCGGCTCACGATAGAATGGCGGGACCGGGCGCTGGCCCCGCTGCTGATCCCGCAGGGATCGGTGGCGGTGGACGGCGTCAGCCTCACGGTGGCGCGGCTCGGGGAGGGGGATTTCGAGATCATGATCATCCCGCACACCCTGGCCGTGACCACGCTGGGGGGCCTGAGGAAGGGGCAGCGCGTGAACCTCGAGATGGATATGATCGGCAAGTACGTGCAGCGTATCTTGGCCCTTAGGGGGAGCGCTCGGTGAGCCAGGCAGAGTTCGTCTCGATCGAAGAGGGCATCGAAGAGATCCGCGCCGGGCGCATGCTCATCGTGGTCGACGACGAGGACCGCGAGAACGAGGGCGATCTGCTCATGGCCGCCGAGAAGGCGACCCCCGAGGCGGTCAACTTCATGGCCAAGTACGGCCGCGGGCTCATCTGCATGCCCATGCTGGGCGAGCGCCTCGACGAGCTGCAGATCTCGATGATGGTCTCGGACAATACCGCGCCGCTCGGCACCGCCTTCACGGTGAGCGTG
>DATFUK010000446.1:0-2749 GCA_035260865.1 Candidatus Methylomirabilota bacterium
GAGCGCGCCGCCCGCGCCGCGACCACGCATCGGGACGACTTCGTCCTGCCCTACGTGAACGATCTGCGGAACGTGGTCGACATGGACGTCATCCGCGGCGCCGGGCTCCGGCTCGCGGTGGACCCGCTGGGCGGGGCCTCCCGGCCCTACTGGGAGCCGATCAACGCGGTCTACGGGCTCGACGTGGCGATCGTCAACCCGGTGATCGACCCGACCTTCTCGTTCATGACGGTGGATCACGACGGCAAGATCCGCATGGACTGCTCGAGCCCCTACGCGATGGCCCGGCTCGTCGGCCTCAAGGATCGGTATCGCGTGGCCTTCGCCAACGATCCGGATTCGGACCGCCACGGCATCGTCACCCCGGGCGCGGGCCTGATGAATCCGAACCACTACCTCGCGGTCGCCATCCACTACCTGTTCGCGAGCCGGCCCCGGTGGCCGGCGGGTGCCGCGGTGGGCAAGACCCTGGTCAGCAGCGGGCTCATCGACCGGGTGGCCCGGAAGCTGGGGCGCCGGCTCCACGAGGTGCCGGTGGGGTTCAAGTGGTTCGTCTCCGGGCTGCTGGACGGCTCGCTCGGCTTCGGTGGGGAGGAGAGCGCGGGCGCCAGCTTCCTCCGCCGCGACGGCGCCGCGTGGGCCACCGACAAGGACGGCCTGATCATGGACCTGCTCGCCGCCGAGATCACCGCGCGCACCGGCCGGGACCCGGGGGAGCACTACGACGCGCTGGCCGCCGAGCTCGGGACGCCCCAGTACACGCGCATCGACGCCGCCGCGACGCCCGAGCAGAAGGCCCGGCTCGGGAAGCTGTCGCCAGCCGCGGTGACGGCGTCGCAGCTCGCGGGCGAGCCCATCACCGCCACGCTCACCCGGGCGCCCGGCAACGACGCCCCGATCGGCGGGCTCAAGGTGGTGGCGGCCAGCGGCTGGTTCGCGGCGCGCCCCTCTGGCACGGAGAACATCTACAAGATCTACGCGGAGAGCTTCCGGGACGCCGCCCACCTGGAGGCGATCGTGCGCGAAGCTCAGGAGATCGTGGACGCCGCGCTGCGCACGGCCGGATAGACCGGACCCGCGCTAGCGGCGGGCCTTCGCCGAGGGCGCGCTCGTCATGGCTTGCGGTCTACCTCGGTGATCACGATGCACATCGCCCGCGATGCTCTCTCGATCGCCTCGGCTCGGTTCCTTGCCGGCGGCTGGGGGCTGGGCAGATCGAAGAGCGGCGTGGCGTGCTCGATCTTGACCGCCCAGTTCAGGTTCTGAGGCAGGGCGCCGGTACCGCTGAAGAACTCCTCTTCCTTCTGCGTCGCGGTCACGATTCCGACCACCGTCCCATCGGCCCCGATGACGGGCCCTCCGGAGCTGCCGGGCTGAATCGGCACCGTGACCAGCAGGCGCAGGCCGTCTCGCCCGCCGCCAGACAGCGCGCTGATCGTCCCATCGGAGAATTTGGGTTCCGGGCCAAGCTCCATGGCGGCGGGATAGCCCAGGGTAAAGACCGGATCGCCCTTACGGGCTGAGCGCGCCGGCGCGGTGGACAAGTACGGCGTGTCCGTGAGCGGGACCTGGAGCAGTGCCACGTCCAGCGTCTGGGACCGCTCCCCGAGCGTGGCGAGCACGCGTTCGCGCCCCTCGCATCGCACGCCGATCATCTTGGCGTCCTTCACGACGTGCCACGCGGTCAAGATCAACCCGTCAGGCCGGACGAGGAACCCGGTCCCCTGGGCCATCGCCGGGTCCTTCCTGGCCAGGGTGTTGGACGGCTGGCCAAGGGACGAACAACCTGCGAAAGCGAGCAGAAGAGCGAGCAGGGCCGGGATACGCATGATTGCCCTCCTGACGGGGAGACTGGGCAATCGGCGTACCAAGGGCCGACAACCGGCATGGGCCTGAAATCACGGAGCTCCCGGCGAGGTGATGGCCACCGCCGTAGCGAAAATCGGCCACTCACGGACGCAATCTGGCAGGCCGGTGCGGCCGCTAGATCCTCGCCGGGTGCGCGCGGACCGCTTCCTCGTTGACCTCGGTGCCCCAGCCGGGGTCGGTGGGCAGCAGCAGGTGGCCCTGCTCGATCCGCGGCTTCACGGTCACCAGGTCGTCCTGCCAGGGGACCATGTCGGGATCGGTCTCCATGATGCGCAGGTTGGGGACCACCGCGCTCCAGTGCGCGTTCATCATGGTGGCCAGGTGGCCGTAGAAGTTGTGCGGGGCCACGTTGATCTCGTAGGCGTCGGCCATCGACGCGATCTTGAGCGACTCGGCCACCCCGTTCCACGGGGTGTCGATGATGGCCACGTCCACCGCCTGCTGCTCGAAGAACGGCCGGTAGTCGCGGCGGCCGAAGAGGCACTCGCACGAGGCTACCGGGATGGTGGTGCGGCTGCGCACGTAGGCGAGCGCCTTCGCGTCGCGCGTGTCCATCTCGACCCAGAAGAGGTCGTAGGGCTCCATGGCCCGCGCCATCTTGAGGAAACCCTCGGTCTTGTAGTTGAAGTTGAGGTCCACCAGGATGTCCATGCCGGGCCCCGCGCCCTCGCGGAAGGCGGCGAGCTCGGCACGGATGGCGTCGAGCACGTGGCGGTCGGCGTTGAGCTCGGGGAAGCCGGCGCTGCGGCCGAAGCCGGGCACGTGCGCCCGCGGATTGTCGCCCAGCAGCAGCGCATTGGTCTTGAGCGCGGTATAGCCCTTGGCCACCACCTCGCGCCCCATCGCCACGATGTCGTCGAGCGTGCGCACCGGCGGGATG
>DATFUK010000447.1:0-3158 GCA_035260865.1 Candidatus Methylomirabilota bacterium
GAAGAGATCGTCCACCGCGCGCAGGCGGTCGAGGTTGATGTCGAGGATCGAGACGTCCGCGCCCAGGCCCAGCGCGATGCGCGCCGCGTTGATCCCGACGGTGCCCGCGCCGAGCACCACGATGTTGCCGGGCGGCACCCCGGGCACGCCGGCCAGCAGGATGCCGCGGCCGCCGCGCGCCTTGGTGAGGAAGAAGGCGCCCTCCTGCACCGACAGGCGCCCGGCCACCTCGCTCATCGGGGCGAGCAGGGGCAGCGTCCCGTCGGGGCGCTGCACCGTCTCGTAGGCGATCGCGATCACGCCCGCGGCCTGGAGCGCCCGCGCCAGCTCGGGCGCGGGGGCCAGGTGCAGGTAGGTGAAGAGGTTCTGGCCCGGGCGCATCCGCGGGTACTCCTCCGGCAGCGGCTCCTTCACCTTCAGGATCAGCTCGGCCTGACCCCACACCTCCTCGACGGACGCGAGGGTTGCCCCCTCGCGCGTGTACTCCTCGTCGCGGATGCTGCTGCCGAGCCCGGCGCCGCGCTCGACGACCACATGGTGCTTGCCCTCGACGAGGGCGCGGGCGCCCGGCGGGGTCAGCGCCACGCGCTGCTCGCCCGACTTGATCTCGCGCGGCACCCCGATGATCATGCCGCCGCGCCTCCGCGGGCCCCGCGCCTCACGGCAGGGGGATCCGCGACGGCATCCCGGTCTGGACGGTGAGCCCGCCGTCGGCCACCAGCGCCGCGCCGGTCACGTAGGACGCCAGGTCGGAGGCGAGGAACATCACGCAGCCCGCGATCTCCTCCGGCCGGCCGAGCCGGCGCATCGGGATCATCGCGGTGGTGGCCTCTCCGAAGCCGCGTAGACCCAGCGACGGCCGGAGGAGCGGGGTGTCGATCGCCCCGGGGCAGACGCAGTTGACCCGGATCCCGCGCGCCGCGTACTCGATCGCGGCCACCCGCGTGAGGTTGATCACGCCGGCCTTGGCGGTGTTGTAGGCGCCGATGGCGAAGTCGGCGAAGAGGCCCGAGATCGACGCGGTATTCACGATGACCCCGCCGCCCCGCGCGAGCAGCTCCGGGATGGCCCGCTTCATCGCGCGGAAGACGCCGGTGAGGCCGAGCTCGATGGTGTGCGTCCACACCGCCTCGTCGATGTCGCCGATGAACGCGAGCCGGCTCCGGCCCGCGGGCAGCGCGGGCTGGCCGAAGGCATTGTTGTGGAGGATGTCGAGGCCGCCGTAGGTCTTCACGGTGCCGCCGATCATCGTCTCGATGCCGGCCGGGGTCCCCGCGTCCGCGACGATCGCGGTCGCGGCCCCGCCCGCCTTCACGATCTCGGTGGCGACCGCCTCCGCCTTGCCACCGTCGATATCCGCGACGGCCACCCGGGCGCCCCGCTCCCCGAAGCCGAGCGCGGTGGCCCGCCCGATGCCCGATCCGGCACCCGAGATCAGCACCACCTTGCCGTCGAATCGCATGGAGTCCACCGCCCTACTTCCGGACCAGGGGGCAGCCACCTTCCGCGAGCGGCCGGAAGGCCTGCTCGCCGGGAATCGTGCCGACGATCTTGGCGAGGTCCCACTCGCCCTTCGACTCGTCCGGCGTCTTCACCTGCATGAGGTACATGTCACGGATCACCCGGCCGTCCTCGCGGATCCGGCCGTTCTTCGTCATGAAGTCGTTGATCGGCGTCTCCTTCATCTTCGCCATGACCGCCTTGGCCTCGTCGGTCCCGGCCGCCTTGACCGCCCGCAGGTAGTGCAGCGTCGCCCCGTAGGTCCCGGCCTGGATCATGGTGGGCGGCATCCCCTTGGCGGCGGTGAAGCGATCGCTGAAGGCCCGCGCCTCCGGCGTCATGTCCCAGTAGAACGAGGCCGCCATCAGCAGGCCCTGCGCGGTCGGCAGGCCGATGGCGCGCACCTCCGGGTACTGGATGAGGAGCGCGGCCACCCGCTGCCCGCTCCGCTCGAGACCGAACTCGTTGGCCTGCTTGATCGCGTTGGTGATGTCGGCGCCCCCGTTCGCCATCACCACCACCTTGGCCTTCGAGCTCTGCGCCTGCAGGAGGTAGGAGGAGAAGTCCGCGTTGTTCAGCGGGTGCCGGGCGGAGCCGAGCACCTTGCCGCCCGCGGCCCGGACGAACTCGGTCGCGTTCTGCTCCAGCGCGTGGCCGAAGGCATAGTCCACCGTGATGAAGAACCAGGTATCGCCGCCCTGCTTCACGATCGCGCTGGCGAGCGTCTTGCTCTGGCCGTAGGTGTCGTAGACCCAGTGCACGCTGTGGGCCGAGCACGCCTTGCCGGTCAGCTCCGCGGTCGCGGCGCCGGTGGGCATCACCAGCCGGTTCGTCTGCTCGGCCAGCTTCACCACGCCCAGGGCGATCGCCGAGTGCGGGATCCCGATGATCAGGTCCACCTGGTCCTGCTCGTACCAGCGCCGCGCGATCCCGACGCCGACGTCCACCTTGTTCTGCATGTCGGCGGAGATCACCTCGATCGGCTTGCCGAGCACGGAACCCCCGAAGTCCGCCACCGCCATCCGCACCGCCAGGAGGTCGCCGGGGCCGGTGTTGTCCGCGTAAGGGCCGGACATGTCGTCCAGCACGCCGATCTTCACCATGCCGTCCTGCGCTTCCCCGACCACGGGAGCCAGGAGTGCGACGGCGAGCGCAACCAACGCAGCAGTGAGCCGGCACATCACTCGGTTCTCCTCGAAGGGGTTCGCGGCTGGGCCCGATCCTGCGCCCAGGCTGCCGTCGGGTCAAGCCTCCCGCAGTTCTTTGACCTCTCGCCGAGAATCCGTACACTGACCGACATGCTCTACGATCCGGGGGTCTGGCTCTTCGGGCTGGCGGTCGGGCTCTTCCTCGCGGGTGTGCTGGGCGTGGTGCTGTCGACCCGGCGGGTGCCGCCCGACGAGGTCCGCCTGCCCGGCATCATCGGGGACCCGGGGTCCGGGCGTCAGCTCGTGCAGCTGGAGGCGGAGGTGGAGCGGCTCCGGGCCGAGCGGGACGAGCTCCAGACCGTGCTCGGGCGGCTCGCCGCGCTCCTGGAGCGTCGGCACCCGCAGCTGTCCGCGGAGCGACGAGCGCACCTCGTCACGACCGGGGATGACGGGGAGCATCGGAGCGGCAGCTAGGTGATGGCCTTGCTGCTCGCGTGGCTGCTGGCTTCG
>DATFUK010000448.1:0-6861 GCA_035260865.1 Candidatus Methylomirabilota bacterium
CTGGTGCTGGTCATCGGGTTCGGGGTCTCCACCATCCTGACCATCCGGCGGGAGAGCGCGCTCCTGGTCGAGCAGAACAAGATGGCGGCGCGGCAGCTGATCGGCACCCTGGTGGCGAGCATCGAGACCGCGATGCTCTCCGAGCGGCCCGACATCACCCGCGGCCTCATCGACGACCTGCGCAGCTCGAAGCTCGTCACCGGCCTCGTGGTCTACCGGCGCAACGGGGTGGAGGCCTTCACCGACCTGGCCACCCTGCGCGAGGTCTCGAAGGAGGCGGATCTGCCCAAGGGGGTCATGGCCTCGATCGAGAAGATGCGCCGCGAGCCGGGCCGCACCATGGCCGGCCCGCTCTTCACCCGCGCGCTCGAGACCCTGCAGACCCAGGAGGCGCTCGAGTCGCGGGAGGGCGCGACGACCTTCACCCTCTACCAGCCGATCCCCAACCAGGAGCGCTGCCAGGGCTGCCACGGCTCGGACCACAAGGTGCGCGCGGTCATCCAGGCCGCCACGTCCATGGAGCCGGTGATGGCCGAGGTGCGCATGCAGCGCAACCGCCAGATCATGATCGGCCTCCTGACCATCGTGGCCGCGGCGGCGGTGCTGGCGGTGGCGATGCGCCACGTGGTGGTGCGGCCGATCCACGAGCTGGCCGCGGTGGCCCGGCGGATCGGCGAGGGCGACTTCGCGGTCCGGGCCCGCGCGGGCGACGGCGACGAGGTGGCCGAGCTGGGCTCGGCGCTCAACGACATGACCGGCCACCTCGCGCGGTCCCGGCAGGACCTGGACGCCCGGAATAGCGAGCTGGCCACCGCGCTCGAGAACCTGCAGGCCTCGCGGCAGCGCCTCGAGGTGCTCGAGCAGCTCAAGGGCGAGCTCTCGAAGTTCGTGCCCGACGCGGTCAAGGAGCTGCTCGAGCGGGACCCCAGCGCGACCGCGCTGGAGAAGCGCAACGAGGAGGTCTCGGTGCTCTTCCTCGACATCGCGGGCTACACGCGGCTGTCCGAGCAGCTCGAAGCCAAGCGCCTCAACCAGCTCGTCCAGACCTATTTCTCGAGCTTCCTCGAGATCATCCGGCGGCACCACGGCGACGTGAACGAGACCGCGGGCGACGGGCTCATGGTGATCTTCCAGAAGCAGCCGCGGGGCCCCGGCGGGGGCGACGAGGATCACGCCTTGAACGCGACGCGGGCCGCCTTCGCGATCCGTCAGAAGGCGGCCGCGCTGAACGAGGAGTACGCCGGCGTGTTCCCGGCGGTGGCGCTGCACATGGGGATCAACACCGGCCAGGCGCTGGTGGGCGCGACCAAGCTGAGCGGGGCCGCCTCCGAGCGCTGGACCTTCACCGCCACCGGGCCCACCACCAACATCGCGGCGCGGTTCGCGGGCGCCGCCGAAGGCGGCGACATCGTGGTCGGCCAGGTGACCGCCGACCGCATCGCCGGGCTCTTCGTGCTGGAATCGCTCGGCGAGCGCAGCTTCAAGAACGTCTCGCAGCCGCTCCCGATCTACCGGGTGATCCCGCCCGGCGTGTACAGCAAGGTCACGTAGCTACATCGCGCCGCCGCCGCCGCCCTTCCAGTCGAACGAGGTCACGCTGACCCGGTAGGAGGCGCCGGGCGCCTTGAGCGGCACCTCGAAGTAGACGCGGTCGTTGAACTGGACGACGCCCTGCACGAAGCCGATGGTCCTCGCGATCACCGCGCCCGAGGCGTCGAGCGTCTCCACCAGCAGGTGGATGTCGCTGGCCGGACGGCCATAGTCGTTGTAGAGGTAGCCCTGGATCACCGGCTTGCCGTTGCGCTTCGTTCCGGCCTCCCAGTCGAGGCGGAGTCGGGAATCGATTCCCTGCGGGGTCGGGACCGCCACCGCGGGCGCCGGCATCACCGCCGGTCCCAGGGCCAGGACCGCCGCCGTCATCAGCACGAGAGCCTTGATCGTCTTCATGGATGATCGCCTCCTGGCCCTATGATGCCCCGGAGCCGGGCCGAGATGCGGGCGACGATTCAGCCCCGCCCGCCCGCCATGAGCCGGGCCTCGGGCAGGCCTCGCAGCCGTGCCATGGCGGCCACTCCCAGGGCCGGTCCGACCGCCAGCATGGCGAACGCCCAGCGCCAGCCGGCCCAGGCGACCACCGGGGGGATCAGCCAGATCGAGACCATGGTCAGGGCGAAGCCGAGGCAGGTCTGGGTGGTGAGCGCGGTGCCGACGTAGGCCGCGGGCGCCAGCTCGGTCACCGCGGTGGAGAACTGGGCCGAGTCCGCGATCACCGTGACCCCCCAGACCACCGCCACCAGCAGGGTCACGAGCGGCGGGCCGCCGAAGGTGAGGCCGATCAGGATGGCGCAGAGGCCGGAGATCGCCATGGCCGCCATGGTCAGGGTGGTGCGCCCCCAGCGGTCGGCGAGCGCGCCGCCCGCCCAGGCGCCGAGGCCGCCGCCCAGCCCCGCGCACGCGAAGGTGGCCGCGCTCGCGTTGAGCCCCGCGTAGCTCCCGCCGCCGCGGGCCTCGAGACTCGCGGCCAGGAAGGTGGCCAGCCAGGCCCACATCGCGTAGAGCTCCCACATGTGGCCGAAGTACCCGAAGCAGGCCAGACGCGGGCCCCGCTCGCGCAGCACCGCGGTGGCCATGTGCAGGTCGAAGCGGGCCGCCGGGAAGCGATGCGGGCCCTCGGTGACCAGCGCGACCGCGAGGGCGCCAAGCACCCCGAGGAGCGAGGCGGCGAGCAGGGTGTGGCGCCAGGGCAGGTCGGTGAAGCCGCGGATGAGGTGGGGCGCGGCCGAGCCCACCGTGAGCGCGGCCACCAGGAGCCCGATCGCGAGGCCGCGGCCCTCGCGGAACCAGGTGGCCGCGATCTTCATCGCGGGCGGATAGGTGCCGGCCAGGCAGACGCCGGTCAGAAAGCGGAGGACGAGCGCGGGGGTCAGGTGCTCCACCCAGAGCGCCAGCCCCGCGTTCGCGAGCGCGGCGGCCAGCGCTCCCCACATCATGAGCGCGCGAGGGGGCAGGACGTCCGGCAGGTTGGTGAGCGCGGCGGCGAGGGTGCCGACGATGAAGCCGGCCTGCACCGCGATGGTCAGGCTCGCGCGCCCGCCGTCCCCCAGGGCCCACTCACGGGAGAGCGCGGGCAGCACCGCGGAGGCGCTGAACCAGAGCGAGAGGACCAGCAGCTCGGCCAGCGACAGCAGGCCGAGCGCCCTCCAGCGAGCCGATGCGCCGTCCATGACTCGTGCATCTAAGCACAGGTCCGCAAGACCTGCGCGTGTTGACTGAGTACAGGTGATCGTCTAGCATCGTCGAGAGGCGCCCTGCATCGCGCCATCCGACTCAACGACGAGAGGATTCCATGGCCGATTCGCCGATGACGCTATCGGAACATCTCTCGACCCAGCAAGCCTCGCTCTCGACCGAGCACGCCCGGAACGTGGCCGCGGTCATCGGCCGCATCGGCCGCGTCGCCGCGGTGATCGCCCAGGAGCTGGCCCACGCGGCGCTGCGCGACCGCCTCGGGTACGTGGGCGGCGCCAACGCGACCGGCGACCAGGTCAAGAAGCTCGACGTCTGGGGCCACGACACCATGGTGACCGCGCTGCGGGAGACCGGCGCGTGCGCGTCCCTGATCTCCGAGGAGGCCGCCGAGCCCGTCGAGATGGACGCGGGCGGCACCCACGCCCTCGTGGTCTGCGCCGACCCGGTGGACGGCTCCTCGAACCTCGACGTGAACGGGGCCGTGGGCACGATCTTCTCGCTGCGACCGTCGAGGGGAGAGACGCCCGCCGGCCCGGCCGCGCTCGGGCGCGGCACCGATCAGATCGCGGCCGGCTATGTGATGTACGGGCCCGCGACCGCTCTGGTCTACACGGTGGGGCAGGGCACCCACGGCTTCACCCTCAATCCGGAGTCCGGCGAGTTCCTGCTCACCCACGCGGACATGCGCATTCCCCGGCGCGGCAAGACCTACGGGATCAACGAGGGCAATATCCACTCGTGGCACCCGGGGCAGCGCGCCTTCGTCGAGCACCTCAAGACGCCGGACAAGGCGGCGGGGCGGCCGTACTCGCTCCGCTATTCGGGAGCGATGGTCGCGGACGTCCACCGCACCCTGCTGGACGGGGGGCTCTTCATGTACCCCGCGGACTGGAGCGATCCGAAGAAGCCGAAGGCCAAGCTGCGTCTGCTGTACGAGGTCGCGCCGATGGCCCTGATCTGCGAGCAGGCGGGCGGCCGCGCGAGCACCGGGTTCGAGCGCGTGCTCGATCTGGTCGCCACCGAATATCACCAGCGAGCCGCCGTGATCCTCGGCAGCTCCGAGGACGTCGCGGCGGCCGACGCATTCTACCGACGCTGACCGTCGAGCCAGGAAAGGAGCGGGTACCCATGGAATCGCGAGTGAAGGAGATCCTGAGCTGGTACAGCAGCGACAGCCCGGGCACGCGCACCAACATCGCCCGGCTCCTCAATCACGGACGCCTGGCCGGCACCGGGAAGCTGGTCATCCTGCCGGTGGACCAGGGCTTCGAGCACGGCCCCGCGCGCAGCTTCGCGGTGAATCCGGCCGGCTACGACCCGTCGTATCACTTCCAGCTCGCGATCGACGCCGGCTGCAACGCCTACGCGGCGCCGCTCGGCTTCCTGGAGGCGGGGGCCGCCGAGTTCGCGGGCGAGGTCCCGTTGATTCTCAAAATGAACAACCACGACGTGCTCCACGACGAGAAGGATCCGCTCTCCGCGGTGACCGGCTCGGTGAAGGACGCGCTGCGGCTCGGCTGCGCGGCGGTGGGCTTCACGATCTACCCGGGCTCGTCGCAGGCCCAGATCATGTACCAGCAGTGCCGTGAGATGATCCAGGAGGCCAAGGCCAACGGGCTCGCCGCGGTGGTGTGGTCGTACCCCCGCGGCACCGACGTGAGCAAGGCGGGCGAGACCGGGCTGGACGTCGTGGCCTACGCGGCCCAGATCGCGGCCCAGCTCGGCGCCCACGTGATCAAGGTGAAGCCGCCCACCGAGCACATCGAGCAGGCCGAAGCCAAGAAGGCCTACGACAAGGCCAAGGTGCCGATGGCCACGCTCAGCGAGCGGGTCCGGCACGTGGTGCAGTCCTCCTTCAACGGGCGCCGCATCGTGATCTTCTCGGGAGGCGCCACCAAGGAGGACGACGAGGCGATCTTCGACGAGTGCCGCGGCATCCGCGACGGCGGCGGGTTCGGCTCCATCATCGGCCGCAACTCGTTCCAGCGGCCGCGCGACCACGCGCTGCGGTTCCTGGACTCCGTGATGAAGATCTACGCGGGCGAGAAGAAGTAGCGGCCGGGCCCCGGCTCGTGCCCGCTCCCTCGGAGGCTCAGGTTCGGGAGTACCTGAAGACCCTGTCGAACTGGGGCCGCTGGGGGAGCGAGGACGAGCTGGGCACCATCAACCTCATCACCCCCGCCAAGCGCCAGGCCGCGGCGCGGCTCGTCACCCAGGGGGAGAGCGTGACCTGCGCGCGGCCCATCACCACCGACATCACCCCGGAGACCACCGTCCAGCCGATGCGCTTCATGGTGGACTCGGGCGAGGGACGCGACACCGTCTCGCCGGAGCGCGCGCTGCAGCGCCGGGGCGCCGCCGAGTTCATCGGCATGGTGTTCCACGGCTACTCGATCACCCACGTGGACGCGCCCTCGCACTACTTCTGGGACGGCCAGCTCTACAACGGGCGCTCCTGCAACGCGGTGACCTCGCGCGAGGGGGCCACCGTCAACTCGGTCGAGGTGCTCCGCGACGGGGTGGTGAGCCGCGGCGTGCTGCTCGACGTCGCCCGCACCAAGGGGCTGCGCTGGCTCGAAGCCGGGGTCGGCGTCATGCCCGAGGACCTGGAGGAGGCCGAGAAGGCGGCGGGCGTGCGCGTCGAGTCGGGCGACATCCTGCTGGTGCGCACCGGCTACTACGGCCGGCGGCTCGCGGAGGGACCGGTGAACCCGATGCAGGCCGGCAACCCGGCGCTCCACGCGGCGTGCTGCCCGTGGTTGCGCGAGCGGGGGGTCGCGATGATCGGCACCGACACCCACAATGACGTCACCCCGCTGCCCTATCCCTCCATGGGCAATTCCTTCCACGTGGTCTGCCTCGTGGCCATGGGGCTCTGGCTGATCGACAACGCCAACCTGGAGGACGTGGCCCGGACCGCCGCGCGCCTCAACCGCTGGGAATTCCTGCTGTCGATCGCCCCGCTCCGACTCAAGGCGGTAACCGGGTCCCCGGTCAACCCGATCGCCGTCTTCTAGGCCCTTGCCGGGCTTGAAGGAATCCCTGGTGGAGAGAAAAAGCGGCTGGCATATACTCGGGGGCATGGAGCGCCACACCCCCTGGTTCCAGCTGGTGGCCGTGGTCCTGGTCCTGGTCGGTCTCCTGACGCTGGCCGCCCCGGCCCCGGCGCACGCCATGGATCCCCAGCTCATTCTCGCCATGGCCTCCGCGGCCGGCGCGATCGCGCTGATCGTGGGCTATCTCATCGTGGCCAACAGTCGTGACCGCCAGCGCGCGGCCTCGCTGGAGGGCATCTACACCTGCGCCGATCAGGAGGCCGCGGGTCCCATGGGCTGCGCCGGCCCGGGCTCCGGTAAGTCGGCGCCCGCCGCCTACGCGGCCGCGGCTGCGCCGGAGAGCCCGATGGCGACGGCCGAGAGTGCCGTCGCCGCTCCCCGGCCCACGTCGCTCGCGGCGGTGGAGGGGTGCGCGGCCGGCCAGGCCTCCGGGCCGATGGGCTGTGGGGGGCCGATGAGCCCCGAGCCCGCGTACACCTCGGCTGCTTCCACTCCTGCCGCACCCTCCGTCCAGGGCCAGTAACCGGATCCAGGCAAAAAACGACCGGCGGGGGGG
>DATFUK010000449.1:0-7248 GCA_035260865.1 Candidatus Methylomirabilota bacterium
CACCGTCCTTTCGCTCCTTCCATCGGGCGTACTCCGCGGGGAGGCAGACGCCGCATGGCCGGTATCCCGCCGCGACGGCGGTCCGCTCGTCGGCGAAGAACACCCGGTGCTTGACGTACCCGCCGCGCGCGATGGCCCGCAGGGCCGCGGCGCAGTCGAGGCGGCCGTACCGGCGGCCCGGCCGGTGTCCCCCGAGGCGACCGGGCGTCGCGCTCTGATAGAGCTGCCGGTCGGCGCCGAGGAGCGTGTATCTCCTCACCGGGCCGGACGTTCTTCTCGCCACCGCCGGATCGCTTGCGCGTGCTGAGGGTAGTGGTGGTAGGTATCGAGCCGCAGGCGCCGGCGAAAGCGCGTCTCGCGGGCAAGCTGGTCCTCGGGCGCGCTCTCGATGAGATCGATGAGACGGCGGTGGACCTCGTCCACCTGGACGAGCACCTCGGCCAGCGACAGGCTCTTCTTCCGCTCCGTCATCAGCGCGTTGAAGGCGTCGATGCCGCCGTAGGTGGGACGGTACCGCGGTGGCGTCCCACCCTTCAGGATGAGCGGCAGGTACTCGAGAGCCTCCTCCTCCCATGTGGTCACGTGCGCGAGGATATCTCGCACCGACCACTCGCCGGTGACTCCGGGCTCCAGCAGCTCCGCGGCGGAGAGGCCCGCGTACGACTCCTGGAAGGCACCCCACGCCGCGTCGAGCCGCTTCCGAAGCCCCGGCCGGTCCATTCCTCTCTCCTCGCATCGCGCCGCCCGATACCGCTGAGGTGGCGTGGCCTTGCCCGTCGCCCGGGCGGCGTGCTAGTCTCCGGCCACTTTCCCGGGAGGGCGTGCGCTCCCGCCCACTCCGGAGCCAAAGGAGACTCCGATGCCATTCGTCAATATCCGTATCTACGAAGGGTGGGGCAAGGACAACCTCAACGAGATCGCCAGGCGGGTCACCGCCGCGATCACCGACGTGACCAAGCTCCCGAAGGAAGCGGTCTGGGTGGTCTTCGAGGAGGTCGATCCGCCCGACTGGTACGTCGGCGGCAAGCCCGGCGAGCGCATGGCCAAGTGACCGCTTCCACCGTAACGCTCCGCGATCCGCGCTTCACCCAGGTCGTGGGCGACCGGGTCGAGTTCGAGCGGATCGCCACCGGGTGCCTCTTCACGGAAGGACCGCTGTGGCACCCGGCCGGCCGCTACCTCCTGTGGAGCGACATGCCGGGCGATCACCTGCGGCGGTGGTCGGCCACCGACGGCGTCACCACGTTTCGCAAGCCCTGCAACAAGTCCAACGGGCTCACGTGGGATCGCCAGGGCCGGCTCGTGGCCTGCGAGCACGCCTCGAGCCAGATCTCGCGTACCGAGCCCGGCGGTCAGATCGTCCCGCTCGCCACGCACTTCCAGGGCAAGCAGCTCAATAGCCCGAACGACGTGGTCTGCTCGGCGGACGGCGGCATCTACTTCAGCGATCCGCCGTACGGCCGCGCCGAGTTCTACGGCGTCCCGCGGCCGCAGGAGCTGGCCTTCCAGGGTCTCTTCCGCGTGGGCCCGGACCCGAAGAGCCCGGTGTTGCTCGCGGACGACTTCGACCGACCCAACGGCCTCTGCTTCTCCCTCGACGGCCGCCGGCTCTTCGTCAACGACACCGCCCGCCAGCACATCCGCGTGTTCGACGTGAAGGGCGACGGCGGGCTCTCCGGCGGCGCGGTGTGGGCGGAGACCACCGGGGAGGGCAAGGGCGCGCCCGACGGGATGAAGATCGACTCCCGGGGCCACGTCTACTGCTCCGGCCCCGGCGGCATCCACGTGTTCAGCCCGGAGGCGTTCTGCCTGGGCGTGATCCACGTGCCCGAGTACGTGGCGAACTTCGCCTGGGGCGACGCGGACCACCGGAGTCTCTACATCACCGCGTCCACCTCGGTCTACCGCATCCGCGTCGCCACCCCCGGTCTTCCCGCCCTGTGAGAAGCTGGATCAAGAACGCGCGCGTCATCGACGGCACCGGCGCGCCGGCGCGCGACGGCGGCCTCGTCATCGAGGGCGAGACGATCGTGCACGTGGGGCCGCTCTCGGCCGCCGACGCGCCCTCCGGCGCGGACACGCAGGTGGTGGACGCGGCCGGCCGGACCGTGATCCCCGGGCTGGTCGAAGCCCACATCCACCTCTCGTACAACAACGTGAAGGTGATCGCGGATCTCGACCTGAACTGCCCGCCCGAGTACTCCACCCTGGTCTCGGCCAAGAACGCGGAGCTCGCCCTCTCCCACGGCTACACCGCCGCGCGCTCGGCCGGCTCGGTGCACGGGGTGGACGTGGCGCTCAAGCGCGCGATCAACGAGGGCCTCTACCCGGGCCCGCGCCTGCTCGCGGCGAGCCGCGACATCGTGGCCACCGGCGGCATGTCGGACTGGAATCCGTCCTACCTCAAGCTCGGCATGGACGGCCTCGCCCTCATCGCGGACGGGGCCGACCAGATCCGGACCGCGGTGCGCCGCTCGATCAAGGACGGCGCCGACGTGATCAAGTGCTACGTGGGGGGCGACGCGCTGCTGCCCCACACTCCCATCGCGGACTGCACCTATACCCTCGACGAGGTCCGCGGGCTGGTCGAGGAGACCCACATGCGCGGCCGCCTGGCCGCGGCCCACGTGCGCGGGGCCCGCTCGAGCCGCGTGGCCGCCCAGGCCGGCGTGGATTCGATCGAGCACGCGACCTACGCGGACGACGAGACGCTGCGCCTGATCGCCGACCAGGGTCTGACCCTGGTGCCGGGGCTGCGCTACCTCTACTCGATCATCGAGAACGGGCCGCGCTTCGGAATCACCGAGGCGATCGTCGGCCCCTCCGGCCTGCGCGATGAGATCAAGCAGGCCGCGGACACGTACCGGCGGGCCCGGGACCTGGGGATCCGCATGTGCCCGGGCGGCGATTTCGGCTTCGCCTGGAACCCGCACGGCGAGTACGCGAAGGACATCCAGGTCTTCGTGGACGTCATCGGCTTCACCCCGCTCGAGGCCATCACGTGCGCCACCCGGGCCGGCGCCGAGCTCATGCGGATGCAGGACCGGATCGGCACGCTCGAGGTCGGCAAGCTCGCCGATCTCGTGGTGGTGAGCGGCGATCCCCTGAAGGACATCGCGGTGCTGCAGGACCGGAGCCGCCTGTCGGTGATGAAGGGCGGGCGGTTCGTGACAAGCAATCTCTCGTAGCCAAAGGAGGCTTCCCATGATGCTCCGCGTACTCACGATGCTGCTCGCCCTGGTGCTGGCGACGCCCCTGGCCGCCAGCGCCCAGAAGCCGATCAAGGTCGGCGTGCCCCTGCCCCTCTCGGGCCCGCCCGCGCTGTTCGGGGAGCCCGCGTCCAAGGGCGCCATGATGTTCGTCGAGGAATTGAACGCCAAGGGCGGGGTGCTCGGCCGCAAGATCGAGCTGATCGTGCGCGACTCCAAGGCGGACGCCAACGAAGCGGTGCGCGTCGCCCGCGAGCTGATCCTGAAGGACAACGTGGACTTCCTGATGGGCACGCTCACGTCCGCGGAAGGCCCCGCGGTGTCGGTGGTGGCGAAGGAGAACAAGATCGTCTTCATCGCCCCGATCCCGAAGACCGACCAGCTCACCGCCGCGGATAAGCTCCATCCCTACGTGTTCCGCGTCGCGGCCAACACCACCATGGAGGGCCGCAGCGCGGCCGAGATCGTGGCCAAGTGGCCGGTGACCAAGGTCGCCACCATCGCCTTCGACTACGCCTACGGCCAGGACGTGACGAAATCATTCGTCGACCACATGAAGAAGATCAAGCCGAGCGTGCAGATCGTGGACCAGCAGTGGCCCAAGATCGGCGAGCAGGACTACAACCCGTTCATCAACGCCCAGATGGCCAAGAAGCCGGAGGCCATCGTGTCGTCGATCTGGGGCGGCTTCTTCGTGACCTACTCCAAGCAGGCCAAGGCCCTCGGCATGTTCGACGCGGTGAAGTACAACTTCATCGGTCTGGGTGAGGCGGGCTCGCCGGAGACGACGAAGGCCATGGGCGCCGACTACCCGGTGGGGATCTGGGGCAACTCGTACGACGCCTTCTACTGGGGCGAGACCGCGGCCCACCGCGAGTACACCGAGAGGCTCTCGAAGTACCTGAAGGACGAGTACCCGTCGTCGTGGGCGGTCCAGGGCTACATCGGCATGCAGTTCCTCGCCGAGGCCATCAAGAAGGCGGGCAGCACGGATTCCGACAAGGTCTCCAAGGCGCTGCTCGGGCTGACCGTCGACACCCCGATCGGCAAGCAGACGATTCGAGAGAAGGATCACCAGGCGAACCGGGGGCAGCTCTACGGAAAGACGGTGAAGGACCCCAAGTTCCCGTTCCCGATCATGAAGCCGGTGGAGTACGTCGACCCCACCAAATTCATGGACTAGTAGCCACTCTCCCCTCACCCTGCCCTCTCACGTCGAGGGCGGGGTGAGGGGACCCTCTCGATGCCCGATCCGTCGTTCGTCTTCGCCCAGAGCCTGAGCGGCCTCACCGCCGCGATGTTCCTCTTCCTCATCGCCTCCGGGCTCTCCTTGATCTTCGGCGTGCTCCGCGTCCTGAACTTCGCGCACGGGACCTTCTACATGCTGGGCGCCTACAGCGCCTTCCAGCTCGTGCAGTGGATCGGGGTGGGGCCCGGGCGTTTCTGGCTGGCCGCCCTCGGGGCGGCCACCGCGGTCGCGATCCTGGGCGGAGTGGTCGAGCGCTTCCTCTTCCGGTACCTCTACGGCAAGGAGGAGCTCTACCAGCTCCTGTTCACCTACGCCCTCGTGCTGATCCTGAGTGACGTGGCGAAGGTCATCTGGGGCACCCAGCAGAAGTCGGTGAGCCGGCCGCCCGAGCTGACCGGGGCCTTCCACGTGTTCGGGGCCACCGTGCCGCACTACAACCTCTTCATCCTGCTGCTGGGCCCCGCGATCGCGCTCACCTTCTGGTTCGTCCTGCAGCGCACCCGCACCGGGCGCTTCATCCGGGCCGCCGCGCTCGATCGCGAGACGCTGGGCGCGCTCGGGGTGAACGTGGACGGGCTCTACACCGGCGTGTTCGTGCTCGCCTCGTTCCTGGGCGGCCTCGGCGGGGCCCTCATCGCGCCGATGCGGGCCACCGTGCCGGGCATGGACACCGAGGTGATCGTGGAGGCCTTCGTGGTCGTGGTCATCGGCGGCCTCGGCTCCTTCTGGGGCACGTTCCTGGGCGCGCTCATCTACGGCCAGGTGCTCTCCTTCGGCATCCTCTTCTTCCCGCGCTTCTCGATCTTCGCGGTCTTCGCCCTCATGGCCGCCGTCCTCATCATCCGCCCCTGGGGCCTGCTGGGCCGGCCGCTCAAGTAACCAATGCGCGGCCTCTCCCGCTTCCCCTGGATGCTGCTCGTGCTCGCGGTCGCCTTCTGCGTGCCCGCGATGGGCTCGCGCTTCTACACCTTCCTCGCCAACGACATGGTCATCTGGGCGCTCTTCGCGACCAGCTTGAACGTGCTGGTGGGCTACACCGGGCTCGTCTCCTTCGGCCACGCGGCCTACTTCGGGATCGGGGCGTATGCCACCGGGCTCCTGATGAAGAAGCTGGGTGTCTCGTTCCTGATCGCGTTCCCCGCCGCGGGGGTGGTCACCGGGCTCTGCGCGCTCGTGTTCGGGTTCTTCTGTGTCCGCCTCACCCGGATCTACTTCGCGATGCTCACGCTCGCCTTTGCCCAGATCGTGTGGGCGATCTGCTTCAAGTGGAACGAGGTGACCGGCGGCGAGCAGGGCATGCCCGAGATCCCCTACCCGAGCTTCGACTGGGTGGACCGGGTAGCGACGGTGCTCCCCTTCGTGGGCGGCTACCGCACCTCGGACTACTTCTACTTCACCTGCCTGTTCCTGGTGGCCGCGTGCTTGTGGATGCTCCGCCGGATCGTGGCCTCGCCCTTCGGACGGATGCTCACCACGATCCGGGAGAACGCGGAGCGTGCCGAGTTCATCGGAGTGAACGTGCGGCGCTACGAGCTGGCCGCCTTCGTGATCGCGGGGGCCTTCGCGGGGCTGGCCGGCGGCCTCTTCGGCATCTTCAACCGCGGGGTCTTCCCCGACTTCGCGTACTGGACCAAGTCCTCCGAGGTGCTGATCATGACCCTGCTGGGCGGCATGGGCACCTTCTACGGGCCCGCGGTGGGGGCGGTGGCGCTCATCGGGCTCAACCAGCAGATCGTCTCCTACACCCAGTACTGGCCACTCATCCTGGGCAGCATCCTGGTGCTCCTGCTCTTCGTCTTCCCGGGCGGGATCGCGGGCGCGGTGATCGACCTCTGGCGGCGGCTCGCGCGGAGGCCCGCCGGTGCTTGAGGTGCAGGACGTCCGCAAGAGCTTCGACGGCTTCCAGGCGGTGGGGGGCGTGTCCTTCACCGTGCCCCGCGGCTCGATCAGCGCCATCATCGGCCCCAACGGCGCGGGCAAGACCACGCTGTTCAACCTGATCACCGGGCACCTCGAGCCCGACGGCGGGCGCGTGGTCTTCAAGGAGCGCGACGTCACCGGGATCGCGCCCCACGACCTCTGCCGCCTCGGGATGGGCCGGTCGTTCCAGCGCACCAACATCTTCCCGCGGCTCAGCGTGTACGAGAACGTCCAGGCCGCCTTCGTCTGCCATCGCGGGCGCGGGTGGAACCTGTTCACCCCGGTGGAGCGGCTCTACCGGCCGGAGACCGAGGCGCTGCTGGAGGCGGTCGGGCTGCTCGACAAGGCCCGGGAGACCTCGGGCTTCCTCTCCCACGGCAACCAGAAGCAGCTCGAGCTGGGCATCACGCTCGCGCTCGAGCCCGAGATCCTCCTGCTCGACGAGCCCACCGCGGGCATGTCGGCCAGCGAGACCCGCGAGTCCATCCGGCTCATCGAGCGCATCGCGGCCGACCGGGGCCTGACCCTGCTCTTCACCGAGCACGACATGGAGGTGGTCTTCTCCATCGCCCACCGCATCACGGTATTGCACCAGGGCCAGGTGATCGCCGACGGCACCCCCGGGGAAGTGCGCAACGATCCCGAGGTGCAGCGCGTGTATCTGGGGGAGAGCCGGTGAGCGCGCCGGACCGCGTCCTGACCGTGGAGGACATCTACACCGCCTACGGGCTGTCCCAGGTGCTCTTCGGCGTGTCGCTCCAGGTGACCCGCGGCGAGTGCGTCTGCCTCCTCGGGCGTAACGGAGTCGGCAAGACCACCACCATGCGCAGCATCATCGGCCTGACCCCGCCGCGGCGGGGCCGCGTGGTG
>DATFUK010000450.1:0-13064 GCA_035260865.1 Candidatus Methylomirabilota bacterium
GCGAGAGACATCACCTCCAGCGAGATGAAGATGACGATCAGGTCGGTGGCCTGGCCGAGCAGGCACATCCCGGAGGCCGAGAACAGCGCCAGCGCGTAGTACTCGCCGCGGGTGGCGCGCAGCGCTTCGAGATAGCCGAAGGACACGAAGCAGGAGAGCACCAGGGCGCCGCACACCACCGCCGCGACCACCCGCGCGAAGCCGTCGGTCACCGCCGCGCCGGCGAAGAGAGGCGCGGCCGGTTCTCCCATCTGCGAGACCGCCGCCCACAGCGCCAGCCCGGCGAACACCGCCGCGAGCCAGGCCTGGTACCGGCGGTCGGCGGAGGCGGCGCTCACCGGCCGCGCCTGGACGCCGGCGCCGCCGAGCGCCTCCGGACGCACCGCGCGGAGGAACACCTCGGAGGTGAGGAGCACCAGCGCGCCGGCGGCGAGGATCAGCGCCGGAAGCACACCCTGCAGGTCGGAAGGGTTGAAGTTCATCGCTCGCCTGCTGCCCTGGGCGCTGCCGGGGCGTCCGGCGGCCGCTGCAATTCCGCCCCTTGCGGCCGGACAGCCCGCGAGCGCGCGACCCGCTGGATGAGCTCTTCCGCCGGCACGCGGCTCGCGCTCAAGAACGGCTGCGGATAGAGGCCGATGACCAGGATGGCGGCGACCAGCGGCAAAAGGGTGAGCCACTCGCGCAAGTCGAGGTCGGTCATGCCGTGCTCCGCGGCCCGCCGCTTGGGACCGAAGATCACGCGCTGGACCATCCACAACATGTAGACCGCGCCCAGGATGACCCCGGTGGCGGCGAGGACCGAGAGGACCTGGCCGCGCGGCAGGGTGCCCCAGTTCCCCAAAGGCGCGGTGGAGACGAACGTTCCGATGAGGATGAGGAACTCTCCGATGAAGCCATTGGTGCCGGGCAGCCCGATCGACGAGAGCACGACCACCAGGAACACGGCGGAGAGGGCGGGCGCGACGCGGGCCACACCTCCGTACTGGGAGAGGTCTCGCGTGTGCGTGCGCTCGTAGAAGTACCCGACGATGAGGAACAGCGCGCCGGTGGACACGCCGTGGTTCACCATCTGCAGGACCGCCCCGTTGACCGCCTCCGGCGTCAGCGCCGACAGCCCCAGCATGACGAACCCGAGGTGCGCCACGGACGAATACGCGATCAACCGCTTCAGGTCCTGCTGCGCCATGCACATCAGGGATCCGTAGACGATCCCCACCACCCCGAGCGCCGCGATGGCGGGAGCGTACTGCAGCGCGGCCGCGGGGAAGAGCGGCATCGCGTAGCGGACGAATCCGAAGGTGCCCATCTTCAGCATCACGCCCGCCAGCACGACCGACGCGGCGGCGGGCGCCTCGGTGTGCGCGTCCGGGAGCCAGGTATGCAGCGGCCACACCGGCACCTTGATGGCGAAGGCGAGCGCGAAGGCGAGGAAGAGCCACTTCTGCGGTTCGGCCCCGAGCGACGGCACCTGCGCCTGCAACAACACGTAGTCGAACGTGCGGGGCTGCCCGGCCGGAGCGGAGTGGCTCCACAGGTAGAAGATCGCGAGCAGCATGAGCACGCTGCCGGCGAAGGTGAAGAGGAAGAACTTCACCGCCGCGTAGATCCGGCGCTCCGAGCCCCACATCCCGATGAGCAGGTACATCGGGATGAGCATCGCTTCCCAGAACACGTAGAAGAGCACCAGGTCGAGCGCGGCGAGCGTCCCGATCATCGCCGTCTCCAGCAAAAGGAGCGCGATGCAATAGAGCTTCACCCGATCCTGGATGTACTTCCACGAGCTGAGCACCACCAGGGGGCCGAGGAAGGTGGTGAGCAGGACCAGCAGCAGCGAAACCCCGTCCAGGCCGACGTGGTAGCTGAACCCGAGGTTCGGGGCCCAGTCGGTTCGCTGCTCGAACGAGAAGCCGCGCGCCCCGGCGCGAAAGCCGGTCGCCAGCGGGACCGAGAGCACGAAGGTGACCAGCGAAGCGATCAACGCCACGCCCTTGTGCTGCCCGCCTTCGTCGCGGGGGAGGAAGGCGACGATCGCGGCGCCCAGGATGGGCGCGAAGATGACCAGCGTGAGGAGGTGCGACTGGAGGAACTCCATCTCAGCCTCGCACCAGGAAGACGTAGACGAGGATCAGCACTCCCACCGCGGTGACCGCGGCGTAGCGCTGCACGTCGCCGTTCTGGAACCGGCGCAGCACGGAGCCCAGCGCAGCCACCGCCTGGGCAGTCCCGTTCACCAGGAGGCCGTCGATGAGGGTCGCGTCGACCACGCGCCACAGCGTGCGGGCGGTGGCCCACAGCGGCTTCACCACCAGGCGGTCGTAGATCGCGTCCACGTAGAGGCTCGCGGCAAGCACCTTGCGCAGCCGCGGCCAGGCACGCGCGATGCGCTCGTCCCCTTCGAGCGCGCGGCCCGGCGCGTACAAGGACCACGCGGCCGCGAGCCCCGCCCAGGCCACGACCAGCGCGATGCCGAACGCGACCAGCTCCGGCAAACGCTCCGCGGGAGCGCCTCCGCGGGTGCGCGCGAAGAGGCCCTCGGTGAAATGCTCCCAGGTGAAGGACAGATCGTGGCCGGGGAGCACGATGAGAGCAGAGGCGACCGAGAGCGCGGCCAGGATCCACAGCGGCACGGTCATCACCCAGGGCGCCTCGTGCGGGTGCACGTCCCGGGGCCCGCGGTACTCGCCCTCGAAGGTGAGCAGATAACAGCGCCACATGTAGAAGGAGGTGATCAGCGCGGTGAAGGTGCCGATCAAATAGATGGCGGGACCGAGGAAGGTGAGGCGAGGCGAGCCCGGGTCGCGGAACAGCGTGAGGAAGTCGAACGCCGGCGTGTTCAACGCCCGGGCGAGGATCTCGTCCTTGGAGAAGAACCCGCTGATGGGCAAGACGCCGGTGATCGCCACGGTGGCGATGAAGAAGGTCGCCGCAGTGTGCTTGAGGCCCGCCCGGCGCAGGCCACCCATCCGCGCCATGTCCTGCTCGCCGTGCAAACCGTGGATCACCGCGCCGCTGCCGAGGAACAGGCAGGCCTTGAAGAACGCGTGCGTGATGAGGTGCGCGGTGCCGGCCGCGAAGGCTCCCACGCCGACGCCCACGAACATGTAGCCGAGCTGGGACACGGTCGAATAGGCGAGCACGCGCTTGATGTCCATCTGCGCGGTGCCGATCACCGCTCCGAGCAGGGCGGTCAGGATGCCGATGGTGGCCACCGCGGCCATGACCCCGGGCGCCTGCACGTACAGGAAGCTGAGGCGGGCCACCATGTACACGCCCGCGGTGACCATGGTGGCGGCGTGGATCAGCGCCGAGACGGGCGTGGGCCCGGCCATCGCATCCGGCAACCACACGTAGAGCGGAAGCTGCGCGCTCTTGCCGGTGGCGCCGACGAAGAGAAGCGCGGCGGCCGCGGAGGCGACGCCCAGCGAGAGGGGCGCTACCCGGAGCGCGTGGAAACCGACCTGGCCCGTGTAGAAGTAGAGGACGAAGATGCCGACCAGGAACCCGAAATCGCCGATCCGGTTGACGATGAATGCCTTGCGCCCCGCGGATGCCTTGGCCTCGTCGTCGTACCAGAAGCCGATCAAGAGATAGCTGCAGAGCCCGACGCCTTCCCAGCCGACGAACATCGCCACCAGGTTGTCGGCGAGGACGAGCAAGAGCATCATCGAGACGAACAGGTTCAGGTACGCGAAGTAGCGCCAGTACGCGGGGTCCTCGTCCATGTACCCGACCGAGTACAGGTGGATGAGGAAGCCGACCCCGGTGACCACCAGGACCAGGGTGCCCGAGAGCCGGTCGAAGGTGAGCCCCAGATCGACGCGCAGGCTGCCGACCGAGAACCAGGTGTAGACGAGCTGCCGGATCTGCCCGGTCTCCCCGGGGAGCCGCGCCACCTCCGACCAGGCGAAGAGCCCGATGCAGAAGGAGAGGAGGACCACCAGGAGGGCCACGGCGTACAGCCACGCCTTCGGCAGCCAGCGGCCCAGAAGGCCATTGACGGCGGCGCCGAAGAGCGGGAGCAGCGGGATGAGGTACAGCCAGGAGACTTCCATTCCACCTCTCAGAACTTGAGCGTGTCGAACTCGTCCACGTTGACCGAGCTGCGGCTGCGGAAGACGGCGATCACGATGGCGAGGCCGACGGCTGCTTCGGCGGCTGCCACCGCGATGACGAAGAACACCGCGGTGTGGCCGCTCAAGAAGCCCGCCTGGGTGGGGGCGCTCTTGACCAGCGGGAAGCGCGAGAAGGTGAGGAAGGTCAGGTTCACCGCGTTGAGCATCAGCTCGATGCTCATGAGCACGATGAGCGCGTTGCGCCGGACCACCACCCCCACGCCGCCCAGGGCGAACAGCACGGCGCCCAGGAACAGGTAGTGCAAGGGCCCGACCATCAGATCTTCCCCTTGGCGACGACCACCGCGCCGACGATGGCCACGGTGAGGAGCAGGCTCGTCACCTCGAACGGCAGCACGCTGAACAGGTACAGCGCGCGGCCCACCGCCTTGACCGTGCCGAAGCCCGTCGGCAGCTGCTCGACCGCGAGGTCCCGCACCGCCCCCTGGTAGGCGTTACGCAGCGCGTACACGACGATGATGCCGACCGACCCCGCGACGGCGAGCGAGCCGATCCCCTTCCACACCGTCACGCGCTCCCGGCCGAGCTCCTCCTCCTTCAGGTTGAGCAGCATGATCACGAACACGAACAGCACCATCACCGCGCCCGCGTAGACCATGACCTGGAGGATGGCGATGAGGTGCGCCGAGAGGAGCAGGTAGACGCCGGCCAGGAAGAAGAAGCAGGCCACCAGCGACATGGCCGCGTACACCGGGTTGCGCCGCAGGATCACCTGCGCGCCGGCCACGACCACGCCGGCGAAGAAGATCCAGAACAGGACGGTCTCGGCCATCGCTAGCCCCGCACGAGCGCGTCGAAGTCGGCCCGGAACTTCTCGATGTAGCTCTTGGCCGGCATCGCGGCCCCGTCGGCCAGCGCGCAGATGGTCTTCATCTCCATCTGCCGGGCGATCTGGTGCACGTTGTCGACGTCCAGCTTCTCGCCGCGCCCGGCGCAGATCTTGTCGAGGAGCCTGCTCAGCCACGCCGTCCCTTCGCGGCACGGCGTGCACTGGCCGCAGGACTCGTGCGCGTAGAAGCGCATCACGTTGGCCAGCGCGAAGGCCATGTTGGTGTCCTCGTCGAGGTACACGACGCCCCCGGACCCGGCCATGGTCTTCTTCGCCTTGAGGGTGTCGAAGTCGGAGGGCCAGTCGACCTCCTCCGCCGTCATCACCGCCGACGAGCTGCCGCCGGGGATGATCGCCTTGAGCTTCTTGTTCCCGCGCATCCCGCCGCAGTACTCGTCGAGCAGGGCGCGGAAGGTGGTGCCCATCGGCGCCTCGTGCACGCCGGGCGTGTTCACGTGCCCGCTCACCGCGTACAGGCGCGTCCCGCCGTTCTTCGGCACTCCCACGCTCGAGAACCAGTCGCCGCCCTTCTCCACGATCACCGGCAGGTTGGCCAGCGTCTCGACGTTGTTGACCGCGGTGGGCTGCTTGAACAGGCCGCCGCCGGCGTTGGCCGGGAACGGCGGCTTGAGGCGCGGATATCCCTTCCGCCCTTCGAGCGACTCGAGCAGGGCCGTCTCCTCGCCGCAGATGTAGGCGCCTGCCCCGATCACCACCTGCATGTCGAGGTCGAATCCCGAGCCGAGGATGTCCTTGCCCAGGTACCCCTGCGCGTACGCCTCGTCGATCGCCTGCTGGAGCCGCGCCGTCGCCGATTTCCGGAACTCGCCGCGGCAGTACACGTAGGTGAGGTGGCAATCGAGCGCGTAGCACCCGATCACCAGCCCCTCGACGAACATGTGCGGGCTCTTCTCGAGGATCGCCCGGTCCTTGAAAGTGCCCGGCTCGCCCTCGTCGGCGTTCACCACCAGGTACTTGGGAAAGCTCGTCTCCTTGCGCACGAAGTTCCACTTCATGCCGGTCGGGAACCCGGCGCCGCCGCGGCCGCGCAGGTTGCTCTTCACCACCTCGTCGACGATCTGCTGCGGCTGCATCTTGAGCGCCTTGGGCAGCGCCTGCCAGCCGCCGGAGGCCTTGTAGGTGGCGAGCGACCAGCTCTCGGGCTTGTCCCAGTCGGCGGTGAGGATCTTCACGCGCTCGGGCACGCTCAGCGGCTCCTGTCGGTCGGGACGGCGGTCGCTGCGGGCTGTCCCACGGTGCCGGTCGCCTGGGGCTCGGACTGCTTTTGGATGGCGTGCCTGTCCTCGAGGTGACGCGGATGGGGGCCCGGCGCCATGTTCTGCCCCGGCTCGGTGCGCAGCCGGGCGATGAGCGCGTCCATCGACTCGGGCGTCACGCTCTCGACGTAGGTGAAGTTGTTGACGAGCACCGCGGGCGCGGTGCCGCAGGAGGCGAGGCAGGCCACCTCCTCCAGGGAGAACTGGCCGTCCTTGGTGACCTCGCCCGGGCGGATCCCCAGCCGATCCTCGCAGTGCCGCAGGATGTTCTCGCTCCCCATCGCCCAGCAAGAGACCGAGTTGCACACGCCGACGTGGTGCCGCCCCACCGGGTGCAGGCGGTACATCGTGTAGAAGGTGGCCACCTCGCGCACCCGCACGGGCGGCACGTCGAGGCGGCACCCGACGTAGGCCATGGCCGGCTCGGAAAGCCAGCCCAGCTCGTCCTGCGCGAGGTGGAGCACCGCGAGGAGCGCCGAGCGCCGCCGATCGGGCGGGTACTTGGCGACGGCCTTCTCGAATCCCTCGTCAAATCGGCGCTGCTGCTCCGCGTCGAACGGCGAGGGCACGTCCCCCGCCTGCCTGGACAGGGCAATCA
This sequence comes from Candidatus Methylomirabilota bacterium, assembly GCA_035260865.1. GTDB lineage: Bacteria > Methylomirabilota > Methylomirabilia > Rokubacteriales > CSP1-6 > CAMLFJ01. The sequence goes on from DATFUK010000450.1 coordinate 6,838, forward strand.
TCGGGCGCGCACGTCTATGTCGAACCCTGTGGGTTGTCAATGCGCGTCAAAGCGACGTTTCCGGGAAGTACACCGAGGCCCGCAGTAGAGTCCCGCGGTGTCCAATCTGCCCTGGTTCGGTCTCACCCACCGGGTGGACCGATCCACCTACCTGGTGCACGGCGCGGTTTTGATGGCGCTCAAGCTCGGTGTGGACGTCGTCTCGGTGTACGCCGTCACCGGCAAGCTGTGGACCCCGATCGACTACCTCGCTCCGTCACTCTCGGTGCGGGGAGGCTATCTCCACCCGCGGCCTGAATGGCTGCTGGCGGCGATGGCCGTGTGGACCCTGCCGTTCCTCTGGATCGGCGTCTCCATGTCGCTCCGGCGGGCGCTCGACGCAGGCCTTTCCCCCTGGATCGCGCTCCTCTTCTTCGTGCCGTTCGTGAATTGGATCTTGATCGCGGTCCTGGCCTTCCTGCCCTCGCGGCCCCGCCCGGCGCAGGCGGCTCCCTCGGCCGGAACGGCTCGACTGCGAGCCGCATTGCTCGGCGTCGGGGCCGGGACGTTGATCGGGGCCGTTTCCATCGGGCTGCACGTGTTGCTCCTGCATCGCTACAGCGCGGCCGTGTTCCTCGGCACGCCTTTCACGATGGGAGCGGCCGCCGGATGGTTCTTCAATCGAGGATGGCTGAAGTCGATCAAGGCGACCGCCGCGGTGGGCACGCTCACGGCCCTGGTTGCCGCTCTTGCCTCGCTCGCGCTGGCCCTGGAAGGCGCGATCTGCGTCGCCATGGCCCTGCCGCTCGCGATTCCGCTGGCGGCGCTCGGCGCCATCGCCGGCCGGGCGATGAGGGCGGAGCACCTGTCCACGCGCGCCGCCTTCGCGGTTGCCTTCGCGGTGCCCGCCTCGGCCGGGCTGGACCGCTCGCTGGGCCGGGCGCCGCTGCGCGAGGTGGTGAGCTCCGTCGAGGTCGCCGCCCCTCCCGAGAAGGTCTGGCCCCACGTCCTCGGGTTCACCGATCTTCCACCGCCGGCGGAATGGTTCTTCCGCACGGGCATCGCGTACCCGGTCCGGGCGCGCATCTCGGGAACGGGCGTGGGGGCGGTGCGCCGGTGCGAGTTCTCTACCGGGGCCTTCGTGGAGCCGATCACGGCCTGGGATCCGCCCCACAGGCTGGGATTCGACGTCTCGTCGCAGCCTCCCGCGATGCGGGAGTGGAGCCCCTACCGGCGCTTGCACCCGCCGCACATCGACGCGACCATGGCCAGCCGGCGCGGGGAGTTCCGGCTGATCCCGCTACCCGGCGGCCGGACGCGCCTCGAGGGTAGCACCTGGTACCAGCTGGAGATGGGTCCGCAAGCTTACTGGTCGATCTGGTCCGACCTCGTGGTGCACCGGATCCACGGGCGTGTCCTGCGCCACATCCAGGCGGAGGTGGAGCGCGAGGTTACCTTCGCGCCAGGAGGTTCAGCACCACCGTGAGCACCAGGCTGAGCAGCAGCATCAGCCCGAGCGGCATGTAGAAGGTGAAGTTGTCCCGCCGGATGAGGATGTCTCCGGGCAGCCGCGGCAGCCCGAGCTTGCTGGAGATGAGGATGACCGCGCCGAACGCCGCGATCACCGTCCCCGTGATGAGGAGCAGCTTCCCCAAGCCTTCCACGCAGCGAGAATACACCCGGCGCTCAGTTGAAATGACCGTGGGGTTACGTCATCGCGAGCGGACGTCGAGCACGCGCAGCGCCCGCAGGGCGACCAGCGTGGCCCAGGCTTCGTTCTCCGGCTTCCCGGAGAGCTTCACCAGCTCGGCCACCGTGCGCGTTCCGTCGCAGCGTGGCAACAGGTGCGCCTCCCACGCCTGCAGCTCCACGTCGCTCAGGTTGAACGCCGGGTCCGGGGACGGGGTGAGCCGCTCGCCGGCCCCGAGCAGGCGCCGCAGCCTCTCGGGCTTGTAGAGCTTCTTGACGCCGCGCACGATCAGGTTGGCGGGGTGGATGTCGAGCTTGATCATCTCCCTGCGCGCCCGCGCCTGGAACGAGAGCGCGAACGAGCCGGTCTCCCAGGCGAACAGGCTGTAGAGGATGCTCTTGATCTGCTGCGCGATGTAGTAGAGCCGCTCTTCCTCGGTGAGCGCACCCATCGAGATGAGCACGTCTCCGGTGCGCTGCTTGCTGCGCGACGCCTCGTCGGCCGCCGACTCCAGCGTCGCCTCGTCGATCTTCCCGGCGCGCACGAGGAATTGCCCCAGCCGGTCGGCGACCAGGTTGGATTGCGCGAAGACCGGCATGCCCCCTTCGAAGTAGACGACCTTCTTCACCTGCCCCTTCTGCAGGCCCAGCTCGCCGGTCTCCCGCGCCTGGAAGAACGCGGCGATGAGCTGGGGCAGGTTGTCCTTCAGCTCGCCGCGGCGGACGCTGTCCTTCGAGGCGATCGGCTGCAGCGCGTCGGGCGGCAGCTCCTCCGGCTCGTCCTGCCGCCCCGGGGGAGGCGGCTCGGTGGGCACCGAGACGCTGATGCGGCGCGTTTGCGGGCTGGCGGCGCCGCTCAGGCGGGCCTGCTGCTCGGGGCCCATCGGCTTGAGCGCCAGCTTGCCGCCACCGCGCAGCCCCACGTGCGCGCCCTCGGCAGTGAGATCGATGCGGCTGGTCAGCTCCATCGCCTCGGCTTCCTCGGCGACGGGGGGCGCTCCCTCCAGGTCCAGCTCGATCTCGCGCTCCGGGCTCCGGGCGACGGGAACCACCTTGCGGACCGCCTCCAGCAGCGCCTTCCGGTCGAACGGCTTCTCGAAATAGCCCGCGGCCCCGTACCTGGCGGCTGCCCCCTTGGAGGTGGCCCCGCCCTTGTGCACCCCGGAGATGAAGATGAAGGGGATCTTGAGCCGCTTGAGCATCTCGCCGACGTCGAACCCCATCAGGTCGGGCAGGAGCACGTCGACGATGGCCAGCGCCGGCTTCTCCTTGCGCGCCAGGTCGAGGGCGCTGCGCCCACGGCTGGCGGTCAGGACCGTGTATCCGGCCTCCTCGAAGGACGAGGAAAGGAGCGTGAGGAGCTCGGGATTGTCATCGACGACGAGGATCCGCGGCGAGGGCAAGGTTCCGGCACTGTACCATGCAGGACCGGGAGCGCGGCCAAGGTTGATCGCGCCCTCCCGGAGTGTTAAGCAGGGCCGCTTTTTCCAATCGACGCTAGAGGATCCACCATGCGCAGGATTCTGCCGACCCTCCTCGCCTTCGCCACCCTGGCGGCATGCAAGAAGCAGGACCAGGGCAGTGGAATGATGAGTCCCGACGCGAAAGGCCCCATCGTCATCGGGGAGGTCGGCAGCATGACGGGAACCGAGGCCACCTTCGGCCTCTCCAGCGCGAACGGCATCCAGCTCGCGATCGACGAGTTCAACGCCAAGGGCGGCGTGAAGGGGAGACAGCTCCAAGTGAAGGTGCTCGACGATCAAGGCCGGCCCGAGGAGGCGGCCACGGCCGCCACCCGCCTGATCGCCAGCGAGCACGTGGTCGCGCTGCTCGGCGAGGTGGCCTCGACGCGCTCGATGTTCATGGCCCCGAAGGCCCAGCAGGCCAAGGTGCCGATGGTGACGCCCTCCTCCACCAACCCCGCGGTCACCGAGAAGGGCGACTACATCTTCCGCGCCTGCTTCATCGATCCGTTCCAGGGGTACGTGGGCGCCACCTTCGCGCACGACAACCTGAAGGTGAAGAAGGTCGCGGTCCTGAAGGACGTCCGCAACGACTACTCGGTGGGGCTGGCGAAGAATTTCATCGAGGCCTTCACCAAGGCCGGCGGGCAGATCGTCGCGCAGGAGAGCTATTCGAACGGGGACGTGGACTTCAAGGCGCAGCTCACCAACATCAAGGCGCTGGCGCCGCAGGCGCTCTACGTGCCGGGGTACTACACGGACGTGGGCCTCGTCGCGCGGCAGGCGCGCGAGGTGGGCATCACCGCGCCGCTCCTGGGCGGCGACGGGTGGGACAGCGAGAAGCTCTACGAGATCGGCGGGGACGCGATCGTGGGAAGCTACTTCTCGAACCACTACTCGCCCGACGATCCGAGCCCGCGCATCCAGGAGTTCGTCGCCAAGTACAAGAAGGCCTACGGCGGCCAGCTCCCCGACTCCCTGGCGGCGCAGGCGTACGACGCGGCCGGCATGCTGGTGGACGCGATGAAGCGCGCCAAGGACCTGACCGGACCCTCGATCCGCGATGCGCTGGCGGCGACGAAGGCCTATCCGGGCGTCACGGGCAACATCACGCTCGATCAGAACCGCAATCCTCTCAAGCCCGCCGTCGTGCTGAAGGTAGCCAAGGGTGGCAAGTACGACTTCGTCACCAAGATCTACCCGGAGGGAATGCAGCCTGAGAGCGGCTCCGGGGGCGGCTCGGCCGCCGGCGAGAGCAAGACGGGCAGCAACACGGCGCCGGCCCCGGCGAGCGGTTCGACGCCGACGCCCACCACGGCGCCCCCGGCCGGCGCGAGCAGCTCGGCATCGGAAGCCTCGAACACGGGTCAGAAGCAAGGCGTCCCCTCAGCAGAGCATCCAAAGAAGTAGCGTTCGGAAAACGCCCGCTTGGCGGAGTTCTTCCAGCACATCATCGACGGGATCAGCGTGGGCGCCATCTACGCGCTCATCGCGCTCGGCTACACGATGGTGTACGGGGTCTTGAAGCTCATCAATTTCGCCCACGGCGACGTCTTCATGGTGGGCGCGATGATGGGCTGGTACGTCGCGCGCTGGACCGGCGAATCGCGCAGCCCGAGCATCGGCGGAGCGCTGCTCGTCACCGTGGCGTCCATGCTGATCTGCGGTTGCCTGGGATTCGTCATCGAGCGCCTCGCCTACCGGCCGCTGCGCGGCTCGCCCCGGCTCAACTCGCTCATCACCGCCATCGGGGTGAGCTTCTTCCTCGAATACGGAGGCCAGTACGTCTTCGGGCCGAACCCGCGCGTGTTCACCGTGCTGCCCCGCCACGCGGGCCTGCATGTCGGCCCGGTGTCCCTCGGCTACGTGGACGTGGTCACGGTGATCGTCTCGGTCGCGCTGATGTTGGCCCTGCAGCGGATCGTCTTCCACACCCGGATGGGCACCGCCATGCGCGCGGTCTCCTTCAACGCGACGGTGGCGTCGCTCATGGGCGTGAACATCGATCGGGTGATCTCCTTCACCTTCGTGCTCGGCTCGGTGCTCGCCGCGGTGGCCGGAATCCTCTACGCGAGCAAGTACCCCAGCGTGCAGCCGCTCATGGGCCTGATGCCCGGCCTCAAGGCGTTCGTCGCCGCGGTCCTGGGCGGCATCGGCAACGTGCCGGGCGCCATGCTGGGCGGCCTGGTGCTGGGGCTGGCCGAGCAGATCGTCTCCGGGTACCTCAGCTCCTCCTGGCGCGACGCGGTGGCGTTCGGAATCCTCATCCTTGTCCTGCTGGTCCGGCCGACCGGCCTTCTGGGCCGCGGCGAAGCGGAGAAGGTCTAGATGGCGGGACTCTTCGGCGGCTCGGCGCTGACCCAGGCGCGACGCGCGCTGCTCAGCTGGCTCCCGTTCGTCGCCGCCATCCCGGTGCTCTGGCTCGTGCAGCACTTCCTGGCCGACCAGCCCGACTGGGAGTACGCGTTCCAGAACATCAACCACATCGGGATCGCGATCATCCTGGCGGTCTCGCTGAACCTGGTGAACGGCCTCACCGGCCAGTTCTCCATCGGCCACGCGGGCTTCATGGCGGTGGGCGCGTACGTCTCCGCCGTCCTCTTGATGCGCGGGCCGGCCGAGGATCCGTACCGCCTGTTCTTCATCGCCTCCATCGCGGCGGGCGCCGGCGCCGCCGCGCTGGCTGGCTGGCTGGTGGGCAAGCCTTCGCTGAGGCTCCGCGGGGATTACCTCGCCATCGTCACCCTGGGGTTCGGGGAGATCATCCGCGTGGTCATCGAGAACACGCGCCTCTTCGGGGGCGCGATCGGGCTCTCGCCGATCCCGCGCTACGCGGATTTCACCTGGATCTGGACGGCGGCCATCGCGACCATCCTGATCACCAAGCGGCTGCGCGACTCCACCCACGGGCGCGCCTTCCTCTCCGTCCGCGAGGACGAGGTGGCCGCCGAGGCGATGGGCGTCGACACCACCTCCTACAAGGTGCGCGCCTTCGTGATCAGCGCGGGCCTGGCGGGCGTGGCAGGGGCCCTCTCCGGCGCGTTCGAGGGGAACCTCTCGCCGCAGAGCTTCACCTTCGTGCGCTCGTTCGAGGTC
>DATFUK010000451.1:0-2399 GCA_035260865.1 Candidatus Methylomirabilota bacterium
AGGAACGACACGCCCGCCCGCACCGGCTGGCCGCCCGGCTCGCCGGTGATGGACATGATGCCGCTGAAGGCCTGCATCAGCGCCTCGTAGCCGGGGCTGTCCTTGCGCGGGCCGGTGCGCCCGAACGCGGAGACCGAGCAGTAGATGAGCCGCGGGTTGATTCGCTCCAGCACGTCGTAGCCCAGGCCGAACGACTCCATGGTCCCGGTGCGGAAGTTCTCGATGACCACGTCCGCGTCCTTCACGAGCCGCTTGACCACCTCCACCGCCTCCGGCGTCTTCAGATCGAGCGCGATGCCGCGCTTGTTCCGGTTGAAGAGCAGGTACGCGGCGGCCTCACCGTCTTTGTGGGGCGGCCAGGTACGCGACTCGTCGCCGGGCCCGGTGTCCTCCACCTTGATGACGTCGGCGCCGAGATCGGCGAGGAGCGCGCCGCACCAGGGCCCCGCGATGACGCGGGAGAGATCGATCACACGGATGCCGTCGAGCGAGAGGGCGGGCTTGGTCATGGCGCGTACTATACCGCCGTTGCCGGTGTATATTCACCCCTCGGCCAATCCATCTTCAGGGGGTCGGACCATGGAGCTCTACGACGTGATGCAAACCACGTTCTCGGCCCGCGAGTTCACCACCGACCCGCTGCCCGACGAGACGCTATTCAAGATCCTGGACCGCGCGCGCTTCGCCCCCAGCGGGGGCAACCGCCAGGGCTGGCGCGTGATCGTGGTGCGCGACCCGAAGACGCGCGAAGGCCTGGCCGCCGCGACCGTCCCCGCGGCCAAGCGCTACGCCGCGCAGGTGGCGGTGGGCGAGAGCCCGTGGAACACCATCGTGCCCACCAAGGTGGACGCGGCGACCATCGAGCGCACGCTCGCCCCGCCCCGGCTGATCGAGCCGGTGCTCAAGGCGCCGGTGGTCCTCGTCATCTGCGTGGATCTCAAGGTCGTGGCCTCGATGGACTCGGAGCTCGAGCGCGTCGGCGTGATCAGCGGGGCCTCCATCTATCCGTTCGCGTGGAACGTCCTGCTCGCCGCGCGCCACGAGGGCTTCGCGGGGACCATCACCACGCTGGCCGCCGCCCAGGAGCCCGCGCTCCAGAAGCTGCTCGGCCTGCCGTCCCACGTGGCGGTGGCGGCGGTGATGCCGCTGGGCCGGCCGGTGAAGGCCATCACCAAGCTCACCCGCAAGCCGGTCGGCGAGTTCGCGATGCTCGAGCGCTGGGGCGGCGCGCCGCTCGGCGCCTAGCCCGCGTCGCCCTGGCGGAGCAGCTCGAGGATGCGCTCCCCGGTGATCTCGCCGGGGATCAGCACGTGGTCGGCCCCCGCGCGCAGCAGGTCCTCCATGTCGGTCCGCTCCTCGCCGGTCATCACGATGACCGCGCGCGGCGCGAGGCGGCGCAGGTTGCCCATCAGGCGGCGCGTGCTGATGCCCTTGAGGAACGTATCCGAGATGGTGGTGACCACGATGCGCGCCTCCTCGATGCCCAGGTGCTCGAGGGCGTCGGGATTGGCGAGGTCGCCGTACTCCCACCGGAACCCGCGCGCCAGGACCGCGTGGGCGCGGTTGGCGTCATAGTCGACCAGGGTGATGCGTCCCTTCAGGTGCGGCGCCTGCGCCTCGACCAGGTCCAGCACCGCCTGGGCGATCCGGAAGTGGCCGAGGAGCACGATGTCCGGCGCCGCCCGCGGCGGCCCGTCCGGCGCGGCGCCGCCCGGCGCGCCGGGGCCGCGCACGAAGGGCCGCAGGAGCCACCGGGCGATGCCGTCGTTGCCGGTGATCAGATAGGGCGAGAGGAGCGAGGTCAGGATCATCGCGGTGAGCACCACCGCGCTCACCTGCTCCGAGACGTGGCCGTACCCCGCCCCGAGCGTCAGGATCACGAGCGAAAACTCGCTGATCTGAGCGAGGTTCAGCGCGGTGACCGTGCCCGCGTAGAGACCGTCCCCCAGCACGTAGGCGGTCGGCACCACCGAGAGCGCGCGGCTCACCAGCACGAAGGCCACGATGAGCAGCGCCTGCCCGAGGACATCTCCGCTCGGCACCGGCACCTTCAGACCGAGGGCCACGAAGAAGAGGGTGACGAAGAAGTCGCGCACCCCGGTGACCTTGGAGATGACGTCGGCTCCGTAGGGAAACGCCGAGATGCTCACCCCTGCGATCAGGGCGCCCATCTCGCGCGAGAGGCCGAGCTGGTTCGCGACGCCCGCGAGGCCGAAGCACCACGCCACCGAGGTGATCAGCACCAGCTCGGGACGGCGCGCGGAGGCCTCGAGCAGCGGGGCCAGGACGTAGCGGCTGGCCAGGAACGCGAAGCCGACCAGCACCGCTCCGCCCGCGATGGACTGGGCGATGCGGAGCACCCCCGGCTCGGCGAGACTCGGCTGCACCGCCATGAAGAG